>NZ_JBFUFP010000390.1:0-4703 GCF_056403375.1 Rhizobacter sp. P2_H2 | reverse complement strand
CTACCGGCCGCGGCCGGCCTACCGCCACACGGTGGAGAACTCGGTCTACGTCGCGCACGACCGCGCCGGCCAAGGCATCGGCAGCGCGCTGCTCGACCTGCTGATCCGGCGCTGCGAGGCCGGGCCGTGGCGGCAGATGCTGGCGGTGATCGGCGACAGCGGCAACGCCGGCTCGATCGCGCTGCACCGCCGGATGGGCTTCCAGCATGCCGGCACGCTGGTCTCGGTCGGCTTCAAGTTCGGTCGTTGGCTGGACACGCTGCTGATGCAGCGGCCGCTCGGTGCCGCAGACGCTTCGCTGCCGCCGGCCTGATCACTGGCGTTCAAGACGCCCGGTACCCGCACCGGCACCATGGCCGGCCCTGAACGCAGAATGCCGCCATGTTCGCCAGCCCCGGTTTCACGCCGCCCTACACCGTCTCCGGCCGCAGCGCGCTGGTCACCGCGCCGCCCTGGCATTACGCCGGCTGGCTGCTGAACATCGCGTTCGGCTTCGATGCCGCGCGCGGTGCCGACCTGGTGCCGCCTTCGATCGGCCGCACGATCGGTCGCATGACAGGCCAGGGCTGCGTGCACTTCGCCGACTGGCAGGCCACCACCGACGGCAGCGAGCTGCTCGACCCGGTGCAGGCGCAGTACCGCGAGACCATCGTCGTGCTGGAGATCGAGCGCGCCGACGGCAGCCGCTGCGGCATCTGCCCGGCGATCTGGGTCGACCAGGATGTCTCGATGCTGCGCGGCCTGCTGCAAGGCTGGCCGAAGAAGATGGGCAGCACCTGGCTCACGCGCAGCCTGCCGCTCGATCACCCGGCCGCCGCGCCGCTGCGCGCCGGCACGCGGCTGGGCGCGAGCCTGGCGGTGAAGGACCGCCGCCTGATCGAGGCCGAGGCATGCCTGACCGGCGCGGCGGGCCGGCCGCTCGGCTTCCTCGCGATGCCGACGCTCGGCGTGGCTGGCTTGCCCGACCTGCGCGAACCAGCCCGCCCGCCCGAGCTGCGCCTGCTGCGCGCCGACATCGCGCAGCCGACCACGAGCGGATGGCATGCGGCCAGTGCGTCGCTGCGTGTGTTCGCGCACCCGCGCGAGGAGCTGTCGCTGCTTGGCGACCTGCAGCCCGGCGAGGCGAGCGCCGGCTGGTGCGGCCTGACGGTCGTCGGGGCGCGCGATGCCTGAGACCGGCCTGACGCGGCATTCGAGCGTGCGGCGCTGGCATGTCGATGGCCGGCTGGCGCTCGAGCAGGTGATGCACCACCGGCCGGGGCAGGAATGGGCGCCGCACTGGCATGACGAATGGTCGATCGGCGCGGTGCTGGCCGGCCGCTGCCGCTTCAGCCTGGGCGGGCGCCGGCACACCGCGTCGGCGGGCGACCTGCTGGCGATCGCACCGGGCGCCGTGCACACCTGCGGGCTCGATGCGGGCGAGGGCGGCGACACGCGCGTCGTGATGGTCTATGCCCCTGTGCCGTGGCTGGCGGCGCGGGGGGTGGCGATGCCGCGGGGCAGTGCGCGTGCGCCGATGCCTGCGCTGGCCGCCGAAGCGCAGGGCTTGTGCGACAACCACAGCGACCGCGACAGCGCCGCCGCATCGGCCTGGCTGAACCGCGCAGCGGCGGCGCTGGCCGATGACCAGTCGCTGCTGCCGGGCGATCCGGATCCCTCGGGCCGTGCGGCGCGCCAGGTGCTGGCCGCGCTGCAGCGTGCCGCGGCGGCCGCCACCGGCGAGACCACGCTCGCGATCGACGAGCTCGCACGCGACTGCGCGCTCAGCCGCGAACATTTCCACCGCGTCGCAACGCGCTGGCTGGGACTGAGCCCCGGCGACTACCTGCGCGCCGCCCGCCTGGCCCGCGCGCGCCGGCTGCTGCTCGACGGCGCATCGATCGCGCAGGCGGCGCAGGCCTGCGGCTTCGCCGACCAAGCGCACCTGACGCGCTGGTTCAGCCGCCACTTCGGCTACACGCCCGGCGCTCTCGTGCAGGCGGTGCGGCCCCCATTCGCGGGCCCCCAGGCGACTTCGCATTGACGCCCGGCGAGCGAGGTCTAGACTTCCTGCAGGTCCTTCATCGGGACCCGTCTGGAGGGTGATGCGATGTCAGTCAAGCGGATGACCAAGGGTGCCCGGCCCCACTCGCTGGGCGCATTCAAACCGGTCGGCCACGTGGTCGTCGCGCTGCCGAGCGACGAGCTCGCGCGGCAGGCGATGCGGGCCCTGGTCGATGCGGGCTTCGACGACGATGACGTGATGTTCATCACCGCCGAGGAAGAAGGCGCGCAGATGCGGCACATGCTCGGCCACGCGAGCCAGCTGGCCGGTTTCGGCTACGAGGTGACGCTGATGCGACGCTACCAGCAGCTCGCCGGCGAAGGCTGCGGCTGGCTGCTGGTGTACGCGCCCGACACGCCGCACGCCGAGCGCGTCGCCGAGGTCGTCAAGCGCTTCGATGCCCGGCTCGCCGAGCGCTACCACTGGTTGGTGGTCGAGGACCTGATCTGATCGCTCAGGGCTGACAGCCGCAGCGGCTCGGAATGCCGCCACATCTCGCTTTGCAGGCGGGGCAGCAGGCCGTGGTCGAGGTCGTGCCGGTCGAAGATGCCGGCGGCGCCGGGAAGGTTGCCGCGCAGTTCTTCGTGCAGTTCGCCACGCAATTCGCCAATCAGGTAGACATGGCAGCCAAGCCGCTCGCGGTGGATCCGCTCCAGCAGGCTCAACCCCTGGCCATCGGTGAGGTCCAGGCTCAGCAGCACCACGTCCGGATCGAGCTGGCGCAGCAGCGCCATCACAGGCGCTTGTGCGCTCGCCTGCCCGACCACCATCGCGCCGGGCAGCGCCATCAGCAGCGACACCAGTTGCCGCCGTTGCGCTTCGTCATCCTCGACCACCACGAACTTCATCGAGTGCTTCCTCCGCCGTCTGATTGTCGACCGGAGGGCGGGGCGGCTGCAGACGGCCGGGCGCCGTGCCGCGTGGAGGGTGACGACGGGTGGGCGTGTAGGTGATCTGCCGACGTGCGTCGGCAGATGGCGTCAGTTGTCGAACAGGTCGGTCGCGGCCCGCGTCGGCGTCACGCCGAGGTGCCGGAAGGCCGCCAGCGTCGCGACCCGGCCGCGCGGCGTGCGCTGCAGGTAGCCTTGCTGGATCAGGTACGGCTCGATCACGTCCTCGATGGTCTCGCGCTCCTCGCCGATCGCCGCAGCCACGTTGTCCAGGCCGACCGGGCCGCCGTCGAAGCGGTGGATCACCGCCTCGAGCAGCTTGCGGTCCATCACGTCGAAGCCCTGCGGGTCGACGTCGAGCATCGCGAGCGCCTTGTCGGCCAGCGCCTTCGAGATGCGGCCGTCGCCCTTCACGTCGGCGTAGTCGCGCACGCGGCGCAGCAGCCGGTTCGAGATGCGCGGCGTGCCGCGCGAGCGGCGGGCGATCTCGAACGCGCCCTCGGCATCGGTCGGCACGTTCAGCAGCCCGGCCGAGCGGTGCACGATGCGCGCGAGTTCTTCGGCGCTGTAGAACTCCAGCCGCGCGACGATGCCGAAGCGGTCGCGCAGCGGGTTGGTCAGCATGCCGGCGCGCGTGGTGGCGCCGACCAGCGTGAACGGCTGCAGGTCGAGCTTGATCGAGCGCGCGGCCGGGCCCTCGCCGATCATGATGTCGATCTGGTAGTCCTCCAGCGCCGGGTACAGGATTTCCTCGACGACCGGGCTCAGCCGGTGGATCTCGTCGATGAAGAGCACGTCGTTCTTCTCGAGGTTGGTCAGGATCGCCGCCAGGTCCTTCGGCTTCTCGAGCACCGGGCCCGAGGTCTGGCGCAGGTTCACGCCGAGCTCGTTGGCGATGATGTGGCTCAGCGTGGTCTTGCCGAGGCCGGGTGGGCCGAACAGCAGCACGTGGTCCATCGCCTCGCCACGCATGCGGGCCGCGCCGATGAAGATCTCCAGCTGCTCGCGGATCTTGGCCTGGCCCACGTACTCGGCCAGGCCCTTCGGGCGCAGCGCCCGCTCGATCGCCTCTTCGTTGGGCGAGCTGGGCGCAGCGCTCACCACGCGCGGTGGCAGGCTGCCGAAATCGTCGGTCTGGATGGCCATGGCCCATTATCGACGGCGCTGGCGAGCGTTTGCGTTTGCTCACGCGGTGTGCAGGAAATGTGCAGAGGCCGTCCGGACGGCTGCGGCACAATCGGACCATGACCTCCCGCCATCCTGCATCGCGATGGGCCGTCTGGGCCTTTGCGCTGGCGCTGCTGCTGAAAGCCGCGGTGCCGATGCTGGCGAGCGCGTCGGCGCAGATGCAGGGCAAGACGCTGGTCGAGGTCTGCACGGTCTACGGTGTCGCCACCGTCGCGCTCGACGACAGCGGCGAGCCGAAGCAGGCGCCCGCCGACCACGCCGGGGCGCATGGCAGCGAGCATTGCGCGCTGTCGGCAGTGCTGGCGCTGGCGGCGCCGAAGCCCGGCCCGGTCATCGCCGCGCTCGCTGCGGCCGAGTCGCCTGCGCCGCCGGTTCGCGCCGGCGCGCCGATCCCCGATGCCGAGGCCGACTGGATCGCCCGGCTCAAGCACGGGCCTCCCTCCCTCACCTGAACCCACCGCCTTGCCCGCGGTGCGCGTGGCGCACCGACGGCCTGTGTGATCGACCGCGGCGTCGTGCGCCCGGTCCTGTTCAGGAGCATTCCGTGATGTACCGATTCACGCCAGCCGCCCGTGCGGTGC
>NZ_JBFUFP010000389.1:0-4716 GCF_056403375.1 Rhizobacter sp. P2_H2 | reverse complement strand
GAATCATGTCTCGCACATCAGATCGCACGCCGACCGGCTCCGCCAAACGCGCAACGTCGCTCCGCGTCTCGTGGATGAGCCCGAACCAGCTTCGCGCCTACTTCGTGGCGCGAGAGACGCTGCGCAAACTGAAGCCCACACCGACGCCATTGGTGCCTGTCGATTTTTCACCGCGTGACCGCGGTCACGTGGGTCGCTGACTACCGATGGCGTAAACCAGCATGACTGCACTCGCAGGCGCCATCACACCGCCGCGCAGTCCGTTCACAGGGCTCGCTCCGGGGCCACCAAGCAGTCATTCGCGGCGATGCCCCGCATTGGCATCACTATTTACTGAAGGAGGTCCGACATGCTCGATACCATGTTCTATCGCCCTCAGGGGCTCCTCGACCAGCTGACCACGCTGCACCAGGCGCTCACGCGCTCATTGACCGGGGACGGCACGCCGGACGCAATACGCTCCGTCGCCGCCGGTAGTTTTCCCGGCATCAACGTCGGCCGTACCACGAAGACCTTGGAGGTCTATGCGTTTGCGCCCGGCCTTGATGCGGCGTCCATCGATGTGACGGTGGAACGGGGTGTCCTGAAGATTTCCGGCGAGCGCCGCGGCTCGGCGCCTGGCGGCGATCTGAAGGTGCAGACGTACGCCGCAGAGCGCCCGATGGGACGCTTCACCCGGGCGCTGACGCTGCCCGACGATGCCGACACGGCGAAAGTGGAAGCGACGTATCGCGACGGTGTTCTACGGGTCAGCGTCGGTCTGCAAGAGGCGGCTCAGCCCACGCGCATCGCGGTTCGCTGATACCGCGTCCTCTCGTCCAACAGACCATGAAAGGAACTGTCATGTCCAACACCGACCTGGCTACTGCTGCACCCGACCGCAGCAACCCGACGCGACCCCAAGACGCACGCATGGAATCGAGCGAACGCTCGCAACGCGCCGTCGCACCCGCAGCGGATATCTTCGAAGATGCCGGTGGCATCACGCTGCTCGCGGACATGCCGGGCGTTTCGCGGGAGAACCTCGACGTTCGCCTGCACGGCGACTCGCTTGCCATCGAAGGGCAAGCAAGCATCGCCACGGCGGAAGACATGCGCGCGCTGTGGGCTGAAGTCAGCGTGCCGTGCTTCCGTCGCACCTTCACGCTCAGCCGGGAGCTTGACGCCGGCCGCATCGAGGCCAACATCAAGGATGGAGTCCTGAGTCTGCGCATCCCGAAGCAGGCCCATGCGCAAGCGAAGAAGATCTCCGTGCGTGCGGGCTGACACTCGGCTTGAACGGTATTGCGCCATGCCTGCGGATTGCTATCGCGTGGTCGTGCCCGAGAGCGCTCGCCTGGCCGGTTACACCGCTACCGGCCGGCGGGCCTCCGTCGTCCCGGGCGAGCATGTCGTCCAGCGATTCAGGCTGAAGGTGCCGCTCGATGGCATCTCGGAAGCTTTCCGATTTCTAGGTGCCGACGCACGCGGCGATGACATCCACATCCCAGTGCGCTCGGAGGCTGACATCGAACGCGTTCTGCACGAAGAGCCGGCATCCGAATAAAGTTGGCCTAGAAGCGGTCGGTCACAGGGGGCCCGCTCCTGGCCGGCTACGGCCTGCCTGGATTTGCCATTGGTCATGCCTTTTGCCGTGCTATTTCATTCGATGCTCGGACTTGACCCGGCAGCGCACCGAGGACTTCCTGCGCGCCCTGCCACGCGGATGAGGGACTGATTCCGGGAGCACACGAACGATGATTGAGCATGCGGTGGTGATCGCCGGCGGAGGTCCGACGGGGCTGATGTTGGCAGGTGAATTGGCGCTGGCAGGCGTGGACGTCGCTGTCGTCGAGCGCCGTCCCCATCAAGAACTCTCCGGTGCGCGCGCCCTGGGAATCTCCTCGCGAACCATTGAAGTGCTCGACCAGCGCGGCATCGCGGATCGATTCCTCGCGGCGGGACAAACCGCGCAGGTCACGGGCTTCGCCCTCACCCGCCTGGACATCAGCGATTTCCCGACTCGCCACAACTACGGGCTGGCGCTGCGGCAGAAGCACATCGAGCGCCTCCTGGCCACCTGGGTCACCGAGCTCAAGGTGCCCATCCTCTACGGCCGTGAAATCACGGGATTCGTGCAGCACGACGGCGGTGTCGACGTCGCACTCGCCGACGGTCGGTCACTGAGGGCGCTGTATCTCGTCGGGTGCGACGGCGGACGCAGCATCATTCGCAAGACGGCGGGCATTGACTTCCCGGGTTGGGATCCGACCACGAGCAACATCCTCGCGGAAGTGGAAATGACGGAAACGCCTCCGTACGGGGTGCATCGGTCGTCTGCCGGCGTGTATGCCTTCGGGCGGTCGGAGTACGAGATCAAAGGCAGCGAGATCATCTACAAGGATGTGGGCCCGATTGGTGTCATGGTGACCGAGCCGAACCCGAATGCAGGCACCGAGCCGACGCTGCGCGATCTCAARGAGCGGCTCATCGCCGCGTGCGGCACCGACTATGGCGTCCACAGCCCGACCTGGATCTCCAGGTTCACCGACACGACGCGGCAGGCCGCGCAGTATCGCCGTGGACGCGTGCTGCTCGCCGGCGACGCCGCCCATGTTCACTCGCCGATCGGCGGACTGGGGCTCAACACGGGCGTGCAGGATGCGGTGAACCTCGGGTGGAAGCTGGCGCAGGTGATCAAGGGGACGTCACCGGAGAGCTTGCTCGACACGTATCACGCCGAGCGTCACCCGGTCGGTGCGCGCGTGCTCAAGACCACGATGGCGCAGGTTGCACTGCATCGCGAGGACGCTCGCACACTGGCTGTCCGCGACATCGTGGGCGACTTCCTCAAGATGGAGGAGCCGCGCAAACGAATCGCTGCGGAGATGTCCGGCCTGGACATTCACTACGACCTCGGCAAGGGCCACCCGCTGCTCGGACGCCGCATGCCCGATCTCGACCTGGTCACCGCGATCGGCCCGCTGCGGGTCTTCACCCTGCTGCATGATGCCCGACCGGTGCTGCTCAACGTTGGTGAACCCGGGAGCTTTGACATCGCTGCGTGGGCAGATCGGGTTCGGCTCGTCGACGCGAAATACGTCGGTACGTGGGAGCTTCCGGCACTCGGGGTGGTCACGGCTCCCACCGCGGTGTTGATTCGGCCTGACGGCCATGTGGCTTGGGTCGGAGACACTGCTCCATTCGGGCTCGTCGATGCATTGACCACCTGGTTCGGGCCGCCTGCGGCGACGTAGCCCACCCGGCTTGATGGTGTGCTGCGGACGAGGCGAGCGCAGTCTCCTGTCTCGCTTGGGGGCAGATCGACCCGTCAGCCCGGCAGCCTCTGCGCCAGCAATCAAATCGCTCAATGGTGACGCAGAGTCGAGGCCGCGGCTTCACGCCGAGCGTCGGTCTAGCGACTGGCTAGGCATCACTGCCGTGAGCATACGTATGCGCTGGCTCCCGGGCCGCGTTGGCGCGCTTGTCGCCCAGGGCCGCACCCAGTGCGATGCCAATGCCAACGCCAACTGCGAGGCCGATGCCAATACCCAAGGCCAAGTGACCAAGGGCAACGCCGAAACCGGCGCCAGCGGCCAGGCCAAGTGCTGTGCCCCACGCTATGCCAACGCCAAGGTGGTGTTCGCGGATCTCGCTCTGCTTTTCATCCACAGTGCTTCTCCTTGATGCCAAACGTTGAAACTGGGCTGCGACCTGAGGTTCGCTGCAGGGCGTCAGCTCAATCGACCTTTTTCAATCCAGTGATCATCCCGCATAGCCTACCCGAATGCTGCCAGCCATGAGCGACAGCACCTGGCTGGCCGTGAACACCCCATGTGCTCACGTCCAGGCGATGAATCGCCGCGGACTCGACTTCCTGGAACACCTGCGCGCCGAGCTGTCGAATGGACGCGTGGTCGCTGGTTCGAGCTCCGCACGGCCAGCCAATCCGATCAAGGACGTGGCACAGTTCGCCAGGCGCCTCGATCCAGCTCACGCGCTTGTCCTACGCTAGGCGGTGTCGGGGTCCTATCCGGGGTGGCGTGTCGGCCTTCGATGATCGACGGCATGCCCCTTGCAACGACGGCCAAGGCCTCCGCTCCCCACCCCGACCCCGCCGCCGCGCGGCTCGCGTGGTGGAAGACGCTCGGCCCCGGACTAATCACCGGCGCGGCCGACGACGACCCGAGCGGCATCGCCACCTACACGCAGGCCGGCGCGCAATTCGGCTACGGCATGGGCTGGAGCGTGCTGTTGACCTTTCCCCTGATGGTGGGCATAMAGCTGGCCAGCGCCCGCATCGGTCGCATCACCGGCCGCGGCCTGACCGAGAACTTCGCAAAGCTGTGCCCGTCCTGGCTCGTGATCGGACTGGTCTCGCTGCTGGTCGTGGCGAACGTGATCAACCTCGGCGCCGACCTCAACGCGATGGCCGATGCGGTGGCGCACGTGGTGGGCGGCCCGACCGCGGCGTACGCGGTCGGGTTCGGGCTGCTGTCGCTCGCGCTGCAGGTGTGGCTGCCGTACAGGCGCTACGTCGGCATCCTCAAATGGCTCACGCTGAGCCTGTTCGCCTACGTGGGGGTGGCGTTCGCCGTGCACGTGGACTGGCGCGCCGCGCTGCACGGCGCGCTGCTGCCGCACTTCGTGTGGAGCAGGGACTACGTGCCCACCCTCGTCGCGTTCCTCGTCACCACCATCAGCCCGTACCTCTTCGTCTGGCAGGCGGCGCAGGAG
>NZ_JBFUFP010000388.1:0-4721 GCF_056403375.1 Rhizobacter sp. P2_H2 | reverse complement strand
GCGAGCGCCCGCGCGCTCGTCCGTCTGTTCAGACTTGCCCCCAAACACGACGCGCGCCTGCCATTTGCACGAGGTCGCCCGCTTCCATTCCGACTCAGGCCCGCAAGCCGGACGAGCCGAAAGCATGAGCAGGAGCACGGACGCCACCAACAGCACCAGCACGCTGAGCACGGCCTTGCCAACACCCGCAATGGCCGAGCGCCAGAGGAGAACCAGGATGACGGCGAACACTGCCGTGCAGGTCACTGCCGCAAGAACTCGCCAAGATTCACCCATCTGTGTTTCCGCGCGGTTTGCGAAGTACAGGTCGAAGTAGCACAGCGGTTGTTGCAAAGGCGCGGRTGGGGAGGCTGTGGAGCGCCAATWAGGACGGGGCGCCGGAGCTGGCTGRTTTCATGGCCCGCGTGCGCCAGCACGCTTCGTGAACTGACTGTCGCACACTGTTTGACCACAGTGAGCGAAGCGAACGGAGGGAGTTTGGGCGACGGGCCATGAAACCAGTCAGCGGAGGGAAGTCTTTGCCCCGCCAGGGGCGAAGACCGCACCGGCCGGCGAGCCACAGCCTCCCCAYCCGCGCCTTTGCCGCGCAAACGCAACGTGGAGAAGACTCAGCTCCGGTAATCCGCGTTGATCYTGACGTAGTCGTAACTCAGGTCGCAGGTCCACACCGTCGCCGATGCCTGCCCGCGGTTCAGCACCACCCGCACGTCGATCTCGCTCTGCTTCATCACGCGCTGCCCGTCTTCCTCCCGGTAGCTCGGGTTGCGCCCACCCTGCTTCGCGACATGCACGTCGTCGAGGAACAGGTCGATCTTCGTCTGGTCGAGGTCGGCGATGCCGGCATAACCCACCGCCGCCAGGATGCGACCCAGGTTCGGGTCGCTCGCAAAGAAGGCCGTCTTCACCAGCGGCGAGTGCGCGATCGCATACGCCACCTGCTGGCACTCGGCCTCGCTGGCGCCTGCCTCCACCTGCACGGTGATGAACTTGGTCGCACCCTCGCCGTCGCGCACGATCGCCTGCGCGAGCTGCTGCGCCACGCTGACCAGCGCCTCGCGCAAGGCCGCACCTTCCGCGCTGTCCACGCTCGTGATCGGCGCATGCCCGGCCTGCCCGGTCGCGACGACGACGAACGAATCGTTGGTCGATGTGTCGCCGTCGATCGTGATGCGGTTGAACGACAGGTCGGCCGCCTCCTTCACCAGGCCCTGCATCAGCGCCGGCGCGATCACCGCATCGGTGGCCACGAAGCTCAGCATCGTCGCCATGTTCGGGCGGATCATCCCCGCCCCCTTGCTGATGCCGGTCACCGTGACCGTCTTGCCGCCGATGCGCAGCTGGCGCGACGCCGCCTTCGGCAGCGTGTCGGTCGTCATGATGGCCTCGGCCGCGACACCCCAGTTGTCTTCCTTCAGGTCGGCCAGCGCTGCCGGCAGGCCAGCCTCGATGCGGTCGGCCGGCAGCGGCTCCATGATCACGCCGGTCGAGAACGGCAGCACCTGCTCCGGCGCCAGCTCGAGGTGGCGCGCCAGCGCCACGCAGGTCGAGAACGCGCGCACCAGGCCGTCTTCGCCGGTGCCGGCATTCGCGTTGCCGGTGTTGATCACGATCGCGCGCGGGCCGGTGCCGCTTGCCAGGTGCTTGCGGCACAGCTGCACCGGCGCGGCACAGAAACGGTTGCTCGTGAAGACCCCCGCCACCTGCGAACCCTCGGCCAGCGTGATCACGCTCAGGTCGCGGCGGTTGGCCTTGCGCACGCCGGCCATCGTGATGCCGAGCTTGACGCCGGGAACGGGGTGCAGGGTCTTCGGATCGGGGGCGCTCAGGTTGACGGGCATGGCGGTCTCTCAGTCGGGCAGCAAGGATGGGAGGGCATTGTAGAAAGAGGCGATGTCATCATGAAGTCGCGCCAGCACGACCTGGTCGCTGAAACCGCCTTGTTCGTCGCGCTCGTACGCGCGCAACACGCCCTCACGCTGCATGCCCAGCCGCTCGGCCAACTGGATCGAGCGGTGGTTGCGGGCATCGCACCAGGCCTCGACGCGCATCACGCCCAGCTCGAATGCCAGTTGCACCAGCGCCGCGCCGGCCTCGTGCATCAGCCCGCGCCCGGCCTGCCGCGAATCGGCCACGTAGCCGATCTGGCAGCGCGGCACCTCGAAATCGAAGCTGTGCAGGTCGAGGTTGCCGACGAAGGCGCCGGTGTCGCGGTCGAACGCGAAATAGATCAGGCACTCGCCAGCCGCCACCCGCTCGGCATTGCGCCGGCAGAAGCGCTCGGCTCGCTCTGCCGTGAAGGGCGCCTGCCCCCACGCGATGAAGCGCAGCTCGCCGAGCGAAACATTCACGCTCTCCATCACGACCGCCGCGTGCGATTCGCGCGGATGCTCCAGCCGCAGCCGCGGCGTGAACAGCTCCTTCGGCGCGCCTTGCAGCGTGCTTTCATCCATCGACGGAATCCCCAAAACAAGAACGGAGCCCGAAGGCTCCGTCGTTTGCTGCGTCAGGTCAAGTCAAGCGAGTTTGCCGTGGCACTGCTTGTACTTCTTGCCGCTGCCGCACGGGCACGCATCGTTGCGGCCGACCGGCGGGAAGCCGCTCGCCAGCCGGGCGAGTGCCGCGGCGTCCGGGTCCTGCGACACGCTGCCATCCTCGTTCGGGTGCGTGTAGGTCACGTTGCTGATCGCCTCGGCACGCTCCTCGATCGCCTCGGCCGCCTGCGCCACCTGCTCCTGCGTCTGCACGCGCACCGTCATCAGGATGCGGGTCACGTCCATCTTGACGACGTCGAGCAGCTGGCTGAACAGCTCGAAGGCCTCGCGCTTGTACTCCTGCTTCGGGTTCTTCTGCGCATAGCCGCGCAGGTGGATGCCCTGGCGCAGGTAGTCCAGCGCCGCCAGGTGCTCGCGCCAGTGCTGGTCGATCTGCTGCAGCAGGATCATCCGCTCGAACGGCAGGAACTGCTCGGCACCGACGATCGCGAGCTTGGCCGCGAAGGCCTCGTGGCCGGCCTTCACCACCATCTCGACGATCTCGTCGTCGGTGATCGCCTGGCTCTTCTCGACGTGCGCCTTCACCGGCACCTCGAGCTGCCATTCGTCGCGCAGCGTCTTCTCGAGTGCGTCCAGGTCCCACTGCTCCTCGACGCTCTCGGCCGGCACATAGGTGCGCACCACGTCGGTCAGCGTGCTCTCGCGCAGGCTCGACACCTGGGCTTCCAGCTGCGGCGCCTCGAGGATGTCGTTGCGCTGCTGGTAGATCACCTTGCGCTGGTCGTTCGACACGTCGTCGTACTCGAGCAGCTGCTTGCGCACGTCGAAGTTGCGCGCCTCGACCTTGCGCTGCGCGCTCTCGATGCTGCGCGTGACGATGCCGGCTTCGATCGCCTCGCCCTCCGGCATCTTCAGCCGGTCCATGATCGCGCGCACGCGGTCGCCGGCGAAGATGCGCATCAGCGGGTCTTCGAGCGACAGGTAGAAGCGCGACGAACCCGGGTCGCCCTGGCGGCCCGAACGGCCGCGCAGCTGGTTGTCGATGCGCCGCGATTCATGCCGCTCGGTCGCGATGATGCGCAGGCCGCCGGCCGCCTTCACCTGGTCGTGCAGGCCCTGCCATTCGCTCTTCAGCGTCTCCGAGCGCGCGAGCTTGTCGGCTTCGACGATGCCCTCGTCGGCCTCGATCAGCTGGATCTGCTTCTCGACGTTGCCGCCCAGCACGATGTCGGTGCCGCGCCCGGCCATGTTGGTCGCGATCGTGATCACGCCCGGGCGCCCGGCCTGCGCGACGATCTCGGCTTCCTTCGCGTGCTGCTTGGCGTTCAGCACCTGGTGCGGCAGCTGGGCCTTCTGCAGCAGCGTGGAGATCAGCTCCGAGTTCTCGATCGAGGTCGTGCCCACCAGCACCGGCTGGCCGCGCTTGACGCAGTCGCGGATGTCCTCGATGACGGCGTTGAACTTCTCCTTGTTGGTCTTGTAGACCAGGTCGAGCTCGTCCTTGCGCACCGTCGGCCGGTTCGGCGGGACGATCACGGTCTCCAGGTTGTAGATCTCCTGGAACTCGTAGGCCTCGGTGTCGGCCGTGCCGGTCATGCCGCCCAGCTTGCCGTACATGCGGAAGTAGTTCTGGAAGGTGATCGACGCGAGCGTCTGGTTCTCGCTCTGGATGTCGACGCCTTCCTTGGCCTCGACCGCCTGGTGCAGCCCGTCGGACCAGCGGCGGCCCGTCATCAGCCGGCCGGTGAATTCGTCGACGATGATCACCTCGCCGTCCTGAACCACGTAGTGCTGGTCGCGGTTGTACAGGTGGCGTGCGCGCAGCGCGGCGTACACGTGGTGCATCAGCGTGATGTTCTGCGGGTCGTACAGGCTCGCGCCCTCGACCAGCAGGCCGGYCTCGCGCAGGATGCGCTCGGCGTTCTCGTGGCCGTCTTCGGTCAGGAAGACCTGGTGCGTCTTCTCGTCGACGGTGAAGTCGCCCGGCTCGATCACGCCTTCGCCGGTGCGCAGGTCGAGCTCGCCGATCTGCTTCTTCATCTGCGGCACGACGGCGTTGATGCGCACGTACAGCTCGGTGTGGTCTTCGGCCTGGCCGCTGATGATCAGCGGCGTGCGCGCCTCGTCGATCAGGATCGAGTCCACCTCGTCGACGATCGCATAGGCCAGGCCGCGCTGCACGCGGTCGGCCGTCTCGTAGACCATGTTGTCGCGCAGGTAGTCKAAGCC
>NZ_JBFUFP010000387.1:0-4738 GCF_056403375.1 Rhizobacter sp. P2_H2 | reverse complement strand
CACGTCCTGCTGCGGGATGCTGCCCAGCATCATCGTCAGGCCGGCGCCGATGAACATCGCGATCTCGGTGAAGGTGGGCGCGGGCAGGAAGGTCCACAGCTGCTTGTGCTGCGCCATCGCGAACACCTTGTCGGCGCCGCCGGCCAGGTCGCTCGCGAAGATGGCGATGATGCTGAGGCCGATCACCAGCACGATCATCTGGATGAAATCGGTCCAGGCCACCGCGAGGAAGCCGCCGACCACCACGTAGATCAGCACCGCGAGCGTGCCGACGATCATGCCGGCGGTCTCGGACATCGCGCCGTCGGTCAGCACCGAGAACACCACGCCCAGCGCAGTGATCTGCGCCGCGACCCAGCCGAGGTAGCTCAGGATGATGGCGAGCGAGCAGAACACCTCGACGCCCTTGCCGAAGCGCTTGCGATAGAAATCGCCGATGGTCAGCAGGTTCTGCTTGTAGAGCCTGGTCGCGAAGAACAGGCCGACCAGGACCAGGCAGGTGCCGGCGCCGAACGGGTCCTCGACGATGGAGCCCAGGCCGCCCTGCACGAAGCGGGCCGGGATGCCCATCACGGTCTCGGCACCGAACCAGGTCGCGAAGGTGGTGGTGACCACCATGATCAGCGGCAGGCTGCGGCCGGCGATCGCGAAATCGCTGGTGTTCTTGATCCGCGTGCCGGCCCAGATGCCCAGGCCGAGGGTGCCCAGCAGGTACAGCACGACGAAGGAAATCAGGGTGGTGTTCATCGACCTAGGCTTGCGGCGCGGGGTGGGAGGCGGGCAGGATTATCCATGCAGGAGCGCCCGGCCATGCAAGTCCCGGACCCGGGTTTCACCTACCTCCAATGTGTCATCACCTGCGTCGCGACCAGCCCCAGCAGGAACCCGATCGCCCCGTAGATGATCGCCCGCAGCAGCCGGTTGGTGCGCCGCTGCTCGGCCAGCACCGCCTCCAGCAGACGCGGCTCGGTGCCGCGCGGCGTGCGCAGTGCGTCGTGCAGCAGCCGCGGCAGCTCGGGCAGCAGCTGCACGTAGCGGGGCGCCTCCTTCTTCAGGTGCAGCAGCRGGCCGCGCCAGCCGACCTGCTCGTTCATCCAGCGCTCGAGGAAGGGCTTGGCGGTGTTCCACAGGTCGAGTTCCGGGTCGAGCTGGCGGCCCAGCCCCTCGACGTTCAGCAGCGTCTTCTGCAGCAGCACCAGCTGCGGCTGGATCTCGACGTTGAAGCGCCGCGAGGTCTGGAACAGCCGCAGCAGCACCTGGCCCAGCGAGATGTCCTTCAGCGGCCGGTCGAAGTGCGGCTCGCAGACCGCGCGGATCGCCCCTTCGAGCTCATCGACGCGGGTGTTCGCCGGCACCCAGCCCGACTCCACGTGCAGTTCGGCAACGCGCTTGTAGTCGCGGCGGAAGAACGCGATGAAGTTCTGCGCGAGGTATTCCTTGTCGAACTCGGTCAGCGTGCCGACGATGCCGAAATCGAGCGCGATGTAGTGCCCGAAGGTCTTCGGGTCGACGCTGACCTGGATGTTGCCCGGGTGCATGTCGGCGTGGAAGAAGCCGTCGCGGAACACCTGCGTGAAGAAGATCGTCACGCCGTCGCGCGCGAGCTTCGGGATGTCGACGCCGGCGTCGCGCAGCCGCTGCGCCTGGCTGATCGGCAGGCCGTACATGCGCTCCATCACGATCACGCTGGTGGTGCACAGGTCCCACACCATCTCGGGCACCAGCACCAGGTTCAGGCCCTGCATGTTGCGGCGCAGCTGCGCGGCATTGGCCGCCTCGCGCACCAGGTCGAGCTCGTCGTGCAGGTAGTTGTCGAATTCGGCCACCACCTCGCGCGGCTTCAGGCGCTTGCCGTCCGACGACAGGCGCTCGATCCAGCGCGCGATGCTGCGCAGGAGTGTCAGGTCGTCCTCGATCACCGCGAGCATGCCGGGGCGCAGCACCTTCACGGCGACCTCGCGCCCGCTCTTCAGC
Source organism: Rhizobacter sp. P2_H2 (assembly GCF_056403375.1). Classification (NCBI taxonomy): domain Bacteria; kingdom Pseudomonadati; phylum Pseudomonadota; class Betaproteobacteria; order Burkholderiales; family Sphaerotilaceae; genus Rhizobacter; species Rhizobacter sp. P2_H2. Next base: position 2,764 of record NZ_JBFUFP010000387.1, on the reverse strand, counting down.
GTGGCGAAGTGCACCTGCGCGATCGAGGCACTGGCCACCGGCTCGGCCTCGAAGCTCGCGAAGATGTCCTCGATCGGCCGGCCGTAGGCGTGCTCGACCAGTTGGCGGGCGAGCGCCGCCGGAAACGGCGGCACGCGGTCCTGCAGCCGGGCCAGCTCGTCGGCGAGGTCGTCGGGCAGCAGGTCGCGGCGGGTCGACAGCACCTGGCCGAACTTGACGAAGATCGGCCCGAGCCGCTCCAGCGCTTCGCGCAGCCGCACGCCGCGCGGCGCGTGCAGGCGGCGGCCGAGCGTCATCACCCGCACCAGGGCCCGCACCCAGCGCTGGCGGAAGCCCGACAGCGCGAGCTCATCGAGCCCGTAGCGCAGGACGATGAAGCCGATGAACAGCAACCGCAGCAGGTGCCTCATCGTCAATCGCCGCGGCGCTTGACCAGGCCCTGCAGCACGTGCACCGCCTCGCGCAGGCCACCGGCCACCATCGCGGCGAAGCGCGAGAGTTCATGCGCCGGGGCCGGGCCGATGATCTTGGCCAGGTCGTCCTGCAGGTCCCAGCGCAGGTTGTCGATCAGCCAGCTGACGTCGGCGGCGAAGGCCGAATCGCCCTCGATGCCGACCTTCGGGCGCACGCCGCCGAACCACTGTGCGGCCAGGCGCGCCGGGTTCGACGCGTCGAGCGTCAAGCGGAGATCGGGGTTGGCGGGCGGCTCCTCGCCACACCATTCGAGCAGGCCGGCCGGCGTCACGCGGAACGCGATCTGCGGCGGCGGGGGCAGCAGCGAGGGCCAGCCGGTGAGCGAGAGCTGCACGCTGCGGCCGGCATGCGGCTTGAGCCGGTCGGTGGCGACGGTCTCGGACGCGATCACGTGGTTGAGCAGCAGGGTGATGCGCTCCAGCGCACCGGCGCCGAGCGACGCGAAGAAGGCATTCAACATGCGCGGGATTGTAGGTGGCGGACCGTGACCATCCATCCCGGGGGCTGTCGGGCGGCGGGGTGCCCCCTATGATCCAGCGCCCTGCCCCTGCTGCGCATTCCATGCCCACCATCCTGCTGACCGGTGCCACCGGCTACATCGCGTCCCACACCTGGCTTGCGCTGCAGGCCGCCGGTTTCGACGTGGTGGGTGTCGACAATTTCGCGAACAGCTCGCGCATCGTGCTGCAGCGCCTGGCCGAGCTGGGCGGGCAGGCGCCGGTCTTCATCGAGGCCGATGTCTGCGAGCGCGCCGCGATGGATGCGGTGTTCCGGCAGCACCGCATCGACGCGGTGGTGCACTTCGCGGCGCACAAGGCGGTCGGCGAATCGGTGCAGAAGCCGCTGGAGTACTACCGCAACAACCTGGGCGGGCTGATCAACGTGGCGCAGGCGATGCAGGACCATGGCTGCAAGCGGCTGGTGTTCAGCTCGTCGGCCACCGTCTACGGCCAGCCCGAGCGGCTGCCGATCACCGAGGATGCGGCGCTGTCGGCCACCAATCCGTACGGCACGACCAAGCTGCTCGGCGAGGAGTTGCTGCGCGAGCTGGCGCGCTGCGATGCGGCGTGGCAGATCGCCTTCCTGCGCTACTTCAACCCGGTGGGCGCGCACCCGAGCGGGCGCATCGGCGAGGACCCGCGCGGCGTGCCGAACAACCTGATGCCGTACGTCGCGCAGGTGGCGGTCGGCCAGCGCGAGTTCCTGCAGGTGTTCGGCGACGACTACGACACGCCCGACGGCACCGGCGTGCGCGACTATATCCACGTGATGGACCTGGCCGACGGGCATGTGGCGGCGCTGCGCTTCCTGCTGGAGCGGCAGCGCTCGGTGACGGTGAACCTGGGGACCGGCCGCGGCTACAGCGTGCTGGAGGTCGTGAAGGCCTTCGAGCGCGCGAGCGGCAAGGCGGTGCCGTACCGCATCGCGCCGCGGCGGCCGGGGGACGTGGCGGCCTGCTATGCGGATCCGGCGCTGGCGCGCGAGCTGCTCGGCTGGTCGGCAACGCGCGGCATCGATGCGATGTGCGCGGATGCGTGGCGCTGGCAGAGTGGGAATCCGCGCGGGTTCGCGTAGCGCCTGCATCAGGGCGATGCACGCAGGCCCTGTTCGCAATTCAATTCAGCAGACAAGGCACTTGTTCGGCTTCGGCTCGAAACGGCTTTCTTGCACTTCGGCTAGAAGGGCACGCCTTTGGCGCCACTCATCCTGTCGTCGAGTATCAATGTAAGGTTCGATGCTTTGCCCCGCAATTGCTTGGTCAATGGACCCTGCGATCGCATCCCTCACCTTGTCGAACTTCTTTTTCGTCGAGTCATTCATGCAGTCCTTGACGACCATCCACAAGGCTTTCGCTTGCCCCACATTGACGACGAGCAGGTCATCGAAAAGACGGAGAAGGAATTCCGGAAGTTCACCTTTGCACAGGAGTGTCCCCATCTTCTCCTCATTGATCGTCAGTTCGCATGTCTTCCAGTCAAACCCGGAGATGACTTCCGCCTGGACAGCCAACCCGATCACCCGGGCGAGATTCGGCGCCTTCGCCAATCGTCCCGACTGCGCAGAAAGCTCTTTCAACAGCGGGCGGATCCGGYCACGGTCGTTCTTATGAATTTTGGAACCCTTGTTCTTCAGAGTACGGGATGCACCCCTGAGCCTCGCGCAGAGGAAACTGATCCTTCTTGGGGAATCACACCGCAAGGCCCTGATCGTTTCCATGATCTCCTGCTTCTCACTCTTGCGGCCATCGGTCGCGGCATTCACATAGGCATCGGCCAATGCCGTGCATTCC
>NZ_JBFUFP010000386.1:0-4742 GCF_056403375.1 Rhizobacter sp. P2_H2 | reverse complement strand
GGAAACGCTATTCGGCCGGCGTACTGAAGTACGCCCAGATGGGCTACTGGAACGCCGACTACGTGCCGAAGGCGACCGACATCCTGGCGCTGTTCCGCATCACGCCGCAGGACGGGGTCGACCCGATCGAGGCCGCCGCCGCGGTGGCCGGCGAATCGAGCACCGCCACCTGGACGGTGGTCTGGACCGATCGCCTGACCGCCTGCGACATGTACCGCGCCAAGGCCTACCGTGTCGAGCCGGTGCCGAACAACCCCGGCCAGTACTTCTGCCACGTGGCCTACGACCTGAGCCTGTTCGAGGAGGGCTCGATCACCAACGTCGCCGCGTCGATCATCGGCAACGTGTTCAGTTTCAAGCCGCTGAAGGCCGCGCGCCTCGAGGACATGCAGTTCCCGGTGGCCTACGTGAAGACCTTCGCCGGCCCGCCCACCGGCATCGTGGTCGAGCGCGAGCGGCTCGACAAGTTCGGCCGGCCGCTGCTCGGCGCCACCACGAAGCCCAAGCTCGGGCTGTCCGGGCGCAACTACGGCCGCGTGGTCTACGAAGGCCTGCGCGGCGGCCTCGACTTCATGAAGGACGACGAGAACATCAACTCGCAGCCCTTCATGCACTGGCGCGACCGCTTCCTGTTCGTGATGGACGCCGTCAACAAGGCGAGTGCCGCCACCGGCGAGGTCAAGGGCAGCTACCTGAACGTGACCGCCGGCACGATGGAGGAGATGTACCGCCGCGCCGAGTTCGCGAAGTCGCTCGGTTCGGTGATCCTGATGGTCGACCTGGTGGTGGGCTACACCGCCATCCAGTCGATGAGCCACTGGTGCCGGCAGAACGACATGATCCTGCACCTGCACCGCGCGGGCCACGGCACCTACACCCGCCAGAAGAACCACGGCGTGAGCTTCCGCGTGATCGCGAAGTGGATGCGCCTGGCCGGCGTCGACCACATCCACGCCGGCACCGCCGTCGGCAAGCTCGAAGGCGATCCGATGACGGTGCAGGGCTACTACAACGTGTGCCGCGACACCCACACCGTGGTCGACTTGCCGCGCGGCATCTTCTTCGAGCAGGACTGGGGCGCGCTGAAGAAGGTGATGCCGGTCGCCTCCGGCGGCATCCACGCCGGCCAGATGCACCAGCTGCTCGACCTGTTCGGCGACGACGTGGTGCTGCAGTTCGGCGGCGGCACCATCGGCCACCCGCAGGGCATCCAGGCCGGCGCCACCGCCAACCGCGTCGCGCTCGAGGCGATGGTGCTGGCGCGCAACGAGGGCCGCGACATCGCGAACGAAGGCCCGGCGATCCTGGCCGAGGCGGCGAAATGGTGCGGCCCGCTGCGCGCGGCGCTCGATACCTGGGGCGAGATCAGCTTCAACTACACGCCCACCGACAGCTCCGACTACGTGCCCACCCTCGCCGTGGCTTGATCCTCGACACCCCTGGAGAGCTCGCATGCGAATCACCCAAGGCACCTTCTCCTTCCTGCCCGACCTCAGCGACGTGCAGGTCGTCCGCCAGATCGACCACGCCCTCGGCAAGGGCTGGGCCATCGGCATCGAATACACCGACGACCCGCATCCGCGCAACACCTTCTGGGAGATGTTCGGCAACCCGATGTTCGACGTGTCCGACGCGGCCGGCGTGATGCTGGAGCTCCGGCAGTGCCGCAAGACCTTCCCCGACCACTACATCCGCCTGACCGCGTTCGACTCGACGCATGGCACCGAGTCGGTGGTGCTGTCCTTCATCGTCAACCGGCCGGCGGTGGAACCGGGCTTCCGGCTGATCCGCACCGAAGAGCAGGGCCGAAGCTTGCGTTACAGCATCGAAAGTTACGCCGTGCAGCGTTCGCCCGAGGGCGAACGGTACGGAATGCGCCAGGAGTGACCGCGCCATGAACGAGGACCGCGACAGTCTGTGTCAGCCGCCCGGCGAGATGCCCGAAGCGTCGGCCGCGCGCGCGATGCTCGACCAGCTCGATGCCGAACTGATCGGCCTCGCGCCGGTGAAGGGCCGCATCCGCGACATCGCCGCGCTGCTGCTGATCGACAAACTGCGCGCCGAGCAGGGGCTGCAGTCGCAGCCGCCCTCGCTGCACATGTGCTTCACCGGCAACCCCGGCACCGGCAAGACCACCGTCGCGATGCGCATGGCCGAGGTGCTGCGCCAGCTCGGCTACGTGCGCAAGGGCCACCTGGTGGCGGTGACGCGCGACGACCTGGTCGGCCAGTTCATCGGCCACACCGCGCCGAAGACGCGCGAGGTGCTGAAGAAGGCGATGGGCGGCGTGCTCTTCATCGACGAGGCCTACTACCTGTACAAGCCCGAGAACGAGCGCGACTACGGGCAGGAGGCGATCGAGATCCTGCTGCAGGTGATGGAGAACCAGCGCGACGACCTGGTGGTGATCCTCGCCGGCTACCAGGACCGCATGGAGACCTTCTTCGCCAGCAACCCCGGCATGGCGTCGCGCATCGCGCACCACATCGACTTCCCCGACTACAGCGAGGCCGAGCTGATGCTGATCGCGCAGCTGATGCTGACCCGGCTGAACTACCGCTTCGACGACGCGGCCGAGCCGGCCTTTGCCCGCTACCTGAGCCTGCGCCGGCAGCAGCCGCATTTCGCCAACGCACGCTCGATCCGCAATGCGCTCGACCGCATCCGGCTGCGCCACGCGACGCGGCTGTTCGGCGCCGAGCGGCGATTGACGCGCGAGCAACTGTGCACCCTGCAGGCCGAAGACGTGCTCGCGAGCCGCGTCTTCGCCGGCACCACCCCAGGAGCGAGACCATGAGCATTGAAGCCTTGATCTTCGACGTCGACGGCACGCTGGCCGACACCGAGGAAGCGCACCGCATCTCGTTCAACAGCGTGTTCGAGCAGTACCGGCTCGGCTGGACCTGGACCCGTGCCGAATACCGGCAGCTGCTCGAGGTGCCGGGCGGCAAGGAGCGCATCGCGTCGTACATCGCGTCGCTGCCGCTCGGCACGGCCGAACGCCAGCGCCTGCTGGCCCTGGTGCCGCAACTGCATGCCGACAAGACGCGCTTCTATGGCGAGGTGGTGAGCGAAGGCGGCGTCACGCTGCGCGACGGCGTGGAGCGCCTGCTGAACGAAGCGGTGGCACAGGGCTGCCACCTGGCGATCGCGAGCACCACCACCGCCGCCAACATCAACGCGCTGCTCAACGCCACGCTGGGCCCGCGCGGGCTCGACCTGTTCGCGGTGATCGCCTGCGGCGACCAGGTGCGCGCGAAGAAGCCGGCGCCCGACATCTACCGGCTCGCGCTCGACACGTTGGGCCTGCCGCCCGAGCAGGCGCTGGCCGTCGAGGATTCGGCGCACGGGCTGCGTGCCGCCACGGCCGCCGGCCTGTGGACGCTGGTGACGCCGACCTTCTGGACCCAGGACAGCGACTTCCGCGGCGCCGGCCTGGTGCTGCCCAGCCTGGCCGGCCTCGGTCTCGACGAGCTGATCCGCATCGCGCGCCCGGCCCGCACCGCGTCGCCGGTGCAGGCGCTGTACCAGGAGAGCCGCTGATGAACCCTGCCATCCGCATCGCGCCCAGCCTGTTGTCGGCCGATTTCGCGCGCCTCGGCGACGAGGTTCGCGCCGTCATCGCGGCCGGCGCCGACCTGATCCACGTCGACGTGATGGACAACCACTACGTGCCCAACCTGACGATCGGGCCGATGGTGTGCCAGGCGATCGCGCCGTACTGCCGGCGCGGCGACCGGCCGGTGCCGATYGACGTGCACCTGATGGTCAAGCCGGTCGATGCGCTGATCCCGATGTTCGCGCAGGCCGGCGCGTCGATCATTTCGTTCCATCCGCAGGCCAGCGAGCACGTCGACCGCACGGTCCAGCTGATCCGGTCGTTCGGCGTGAAGGCCGGCCTGGCGCTGAACCCGGCGACGCCGCTGAACGTGCTGGACCACGTGCTCGACCAGCTCGACCTGGTGCTGCTGATGAGCGTCAACCCGGGCTTCGGCGGCCAGGCCTTCATCGAGGGCGTGCTGCCGAAGATCGAGGCCGCGCGGCGGCGCATCGACGCGAGCGGGCGCGAGGTCTGGCTCGAAGTCGACGGCGGCATCAACGCGAAGAACATCGCTCGCGTGGTGGCCGCCGGCGCCGACACGCTGGTGGCCGGCTCGGCGGTGTTCAGCGGCGGCGACTACCCGAAGGCGATCGCCGCGCTGTGCGTCAACGCGCAGCGCCGCGATCTCGCCGAAAGCGCGTGATGCGGGTCGCCGCCCTCTGCTTCGACCTCGACGGCACGCTGGTCGACAGCGCCGCCGGCATCGCGCTGGCGCTGAACGCCGCACTGGCAGAGGCGGCGTTGCCGCCGTTCGACGTGGCCACCGTGCGCGGCTGGATCGGTGACGGGCCCGACGCGCTGATCGTGCGCGCGCTCGAGGCCTGCGGGCTGCACGACCTGCCGGTGCTCGCGGCCCGCTTGCGCCTGCGCTTCGACGCCGCCACGCTGGACACGCCATCGGCGCAGGGGGCCGCTTATCCGGGCATCGACGCGCTGCTGGCCCGGCTGGGCGGGCGCTACCCGATGGCGGTGGTGACGAACAAGCCGACGCCGCTGGCGCGCGCGGTGCTGGACGCCGCCGGGCTGCTGGGGCATTTCGCGCAGGTGCACGGCGCCGATGCGCCGGCGCAGCGCAAGCCGGCGCCGCTGCTGATCCAGCAGGCGGCGCGCCGCTTCGGCGTCTCGGCGGCCAGCGTGCTGA
>NZ_JBFUFP010000385.1:0-4743 GCF_056403375.1 Rhizobacter sp. P2_H2 | reverse complement strand
GTGCAGCACCACGTCGATGCGCTTGCCGTGGCCGGCCAGCGCCTCGTCGGCCGCGTTGTCGATGACCTCCTGGATGATGTGCAGCGGGTTGTCGGTGCGGGTGTACATGCCCGGCCGCTGCTTCACGGGCTCGAGGCCCTTCAGGACRCGGATCGATGACTCGCCGTAGGAATTGCTGGGTTTGGTCGCCATGGGGCGGGATTCTAGAAGCCCGTCAAGTTACAACTCGTAGTCCACCGTGGCGCATGCGACACAGCGCGGTCGCCGCAGCAAGTTACCCTTGCGCGCGTTTTTCGCTCCAAACCCACTTCCAATGCGCCTTGCCTCCGCCTCCCTGATCGCCCTGCTGGGCGCCATCGCGCCGATCGCCCAGGCCGCCGACCTGAACACGCTGCAGTCGCTGTCGCAGTCCGAATTCCGCCTGCTGTCGGAAGACCTGGGCGCGATCGTGTCGTTCAAGCCGCTGATCCCGTCCGAGCCGCTCGGGCTGACCGGCTTCGACATCGGCATCGGCGTCTCGGGCACCGCGATCGAGAACCGCGGCATCTGGCAGAAGGCGGCCGGCGGCACGAGCGTACCGTCGACGATTCCCGTGCCGTCGCTGCGCGCCCACAAGGGACTGCCGTTCGACATCGACCTGGGCGTGTCGGTCTCGCGCGTGCCGACGGCCGGCATYACCATCACCGGCGGCGAGCTGCGCTGGGCGCCGCTGGCCGGCAACGCGGTGCTGCCGGCGATCGCGCTGCGCGCCAGCGCATCGTCGATCTCGGGCGTCGACCAGTTGAAGCTGCGCACCTACGGCTTCGACGTCTCGGTGTCCAAGGGCTTCCTGTTCGCGACGCCCTACGCCGGCCTCGGCACCGTCAACGTCAGCAGCAAGCCCGAGGCATCGTCGCTGAAGGGCAAGGAAGATTTCAACCTCGCGAAGGCATTCGCCGGCGTGAACATCAACTTCGGCCTGGCCAACCTGGCCTTCGAGGCCGACAAGACGGGCAAGGCGACCAGCTACAGCGCGAAGTACGGCTTCAGGTTCTGAGTCGCAGGGCAATCCGTTACATTCGCCCGATGTCCCGGACTGCCACCGCCCCCGCCCCGCTCTCGATGAAACAGGTGCTGCTGTGCGGCGCCATGATCGTCACGCTGTCGATGGGCATCCGCCACGGCTTCGGCCTGTGGCTGCAGCCGATCACGATGGACCGCGGCTGGACGCGCGAGACCTTCGCCTTCGCGCTCGCGGTGCAGAACCTCGCCTGGGGCGTCGCCGGCCCGTTCGCCGGCGCGCTGGCCGACCGCTTCGGCGCCTTCAAGGTGCTGATCGTCGGCAGCCTGCTCTACGCCGGCGGGCTGGTGCTGATGGCCGTCTCCACCTCGGGCCTCGCCTTCACCGGCAGCGCCGGCCTGCTGCTCGGCATGGCGCAGTCGGGCACCACCTACGCGGTGGTCTACGGCGTGATCGGCCGCAACGTCGCGCCCGAGAAACGCAGCTGGGCGATGGGCGTGGCCGCCGCGGCCGGCTCGTTCGGCCAGTTCCTGATGGTGCCCACCGAGAACTGGCTGATCGGCCACCTCGGCTGGCAGCAGGCCCTGTTCGTGCTGGGCTGCATCGCGCTCGCCATCATCCCGCTGGCCGCCGGCCTGAAGGAGCCGAAGTTCATCGTCAACCCGCTGCAGCAGAGCCTCGGCGCCGCGCTGCGCGAGGCCTTCGCCTACCCGAGCTTCCTGCTGCTGATGGCCGGCTACTTCGTCTGCGGCTTCCAGGTGGTGTTCATCGGCGTGCACATGCCCAGCTACCTGAAGGACCACGGCCTGTCGCAGGACGTCGCCACCGGCGCGCTCGCGCTGATCGGCCTGTTCAACGTGATCGGCACCTACACCGCCGGCGCGCTCGGCCAGCGCCTGCCCAAGCGCTACATCCTGTCGACGATCTATGCGCTGCGCTCGGTGGCGATCGTCATCTTCCTGAGCGTGCCGCTGTCGCCGACCAGCGTCTACGTGTTCGCCTCGGTGATGGGCGTGCTGTGGCTGTCGACCGTGCCGCCGACCAACGCGATCGTCGCGCAGGTCTTCGGCGTGCGCTACCTGTCGATGCTGGGCGGCTTCGTGTTCCTGAGCCACCAGGTCGGCTCCTTCCTCGGCGTCTGGCTGGGCGGCAAGCTGTACGACAGCACCGGCAGCTACGACGTGGTGTGGTGGATCGCGGTCGGGCTGGGCGTGTTCGCCGCGCTCGTCAACCTGCCGGTGCGCGAATCAGCGATCGTGCGGGCAGCCCCGCAACCGGCGTGAGCGGGCACGACATGAAAAAGGGCCTGGCCCGCGTGGCGATCTGGCTGGCGGTGGGTGCCGCACTGCTGCTCGTGTTCGCGGCCTACCTGAACCCCGAGATGGCCTTCACGCTCGCCAACCAGCTGTGGAACTGCTTCTGACATGTACGTCGTCGTGATCACCGGCGCCTCCGACGGCATCGGCGCCGAGATGGCCCGGCAGTGGGCCGCGCGCGGCAAGGCCAACATCGCGCTGGTGCTGGCGGCGCGCAACGTCGACAGGCTGGAGGCCGTTGCCGCCGAGTGCCGCACGCACGGCGCGCAGGCGCTGGTGCAGCGTTGCGACGTGAGCGTGCAGGCCGATTGCACCGCGCTCGTCGACGCGACGATGAACACCTTCGGTCGGCTCGACACGCTGGTCAACAACGCCGGCATGTCGGCCCAGGCGCTGCTGCGCGACGTGGCCGACCTCGGCTGGTACGAAGACCTGATGCGCGTGAACCTGTGGGGCAGCGTCTGGTGCACCCATGCGGCGCTGCCGCACCTGAAGACGAGCTACGGCCGCATCGTCGCGGTGTCCAGCCTGGCCGGGCTGGTCGGCGTGCCGGGGCGCACCGCCTACGCGGCCACCAAGTTCGCGATGACCGGCTTCTTCGAGTCGCTGCGGCCGGAGATCGGCCGCCAGGGCATCAGCGTGACGATCGCGTACCCGGGCGTCGTCGCGACGGAAATCCGCCGCCGCGGCTACGACGCGAGCGGCCAGGCCGCCGGCCGCAGCGGGCTCGACGAATCGGATGCGATGCCGGTCGAGACCTGCGCGCGGCTGATCATCGACGGCGCCGAGGCGCGCCGGCGCGATGTCGTGATGACGGCGCAGGGCAAGCTCGGCCGCTGGCTGAAGCTGGTCGCGCCGCGGCTGATCGACCGGCTGGCGCTGAAGGCGCTGAACCAGCACGCCCGGCCGCAATGAGCGCGACGCTGAGCCCGCATGGCGGCCCTGCCCCCTCSGCCTGGGTGCAGCGCTGGTCGCACCTGATCGCGCCGGGCGCGCGCGTGCTCGACGTGGCCTGCGGCAGCGGCCGCCACGTGCGCTGGTTCGCCGGCCGGGGCTGCCACGTGACCGCGCTCGACCGCGACGCGGCCGCCACCGAAGCGCTGCACCCGATCGCCGACGTGGTGCTGGCCGACATCGAGGCCGGTCCGTGGCCGCTGCCCGAGCGGCATTTCGACGCCGTCGTCGTGACCAACTACCTGTGGCGCCCGCTGCTGCCCACGCTGTGCCAGGCGCTGGCCGACGGCGGCGTGCTGATCTACGAGACCTTCGCGCACGGCCAGCAGGGCGTGGGCCGGCCGGCCAACCCGGATTTCCTGCTGCGCCCGGGCGAGCTGCTGGACGCGGCGCGCGGCCTGCGCGTGGTCGCGTTCGAGGACGGCTTCCTCGGCTCGCCGGCGCGCTTCGTGCAGCGCATCGCCGCGGTGAACGCCGGCGCCGACGCCGGCGGACCGGGTGAAATCCCGCGTTATCTGCTGGACGCCGGGCACCCCCCGCAGGGTGAGTAAAATCCGCGGATTCCGAGGATCCCGCATGAAATCCATTGTTGGCAGCATCGTCGCGCTGATCACGCCGATGCACGAGGACGGCAGCGTCGACTATGACGCGCTGCGCCGCCTGATCGACTGGCACATCGACGAAGGCACCGACTGCATCGGCGTCGTCGGCACCACCGGCGAAAGCCCCACGGTCTCGGTCGAGGAGCACTGGGAGATCATCCGCGTCGCGGTCGAGCATGCACGCGGCCGGGTGCCGATCATGGCCGGCACCGGCGCCAACTCCACCCGCGAGGCCATCGAGCACTCGCGCTACGCCCGCAAGGCCGGCGCCGACTGCACGCTGTCGGTCGTGCCGTACTACAACAAGCCGTCGCAGGAAGGCATCTACCAGCACTTCAAGGCCATCGCCGAAGCGGTCGACATCCCGATGGTGCTGTACAACGTCCCCGGCCGCACCGTCGCGGACATGCTGCCCGAGACCACGCTGCGCCTGGCGCAGATCCCCGGCATCGTCGGCATCAAGGAGGCCAGCGGCAACATCGAGCGCGCCGGCTGGCTGGTGCGCAATGCGCCGAAGGGCTTCTCGATCTATTCCGGCGACGACCCGACCGCGATCGCGTTGATGCTGCTGGGCGGCCACGGCAACGTGAGCGTCACCGCCAACGTCGCGCCGCGTGCGATGCACGAGCTGTGCAAGGCCGCGCTGGCCGGCCAGGTGCGCGAGGCGACCGACATCCACCTGAAGCTGCTGCCGCTGCACAAGAACCTGTTCGTCGAACCGAGCCCGGCGCCCACCAAATGGGCCTTGTCGCGGCTGGGCCGCTGCGGCGCCACGCTGCGCCTGCCGATCGTCGGGCTKACGGCCGCGGGCCAGGCCACGGTGGAACAAGCGATGCGCGAATCGGGTCTGCTGTGAGCAGCCGCTGCGACC
>NZ_JBFUFP010000384.1:0-4743 GCF_056403375.1 Rhizobacter sp. P2_H2 | reverse complement strand
CTTTGCAGCAGATCGATCTGGCTGTTCGCGTGCTGGAGGAATTCGCGGGTGGCAGCCCGCTGGGCGACGAACTGGCGCCTCAGCACGGACAGTCGCTTGTCGAAGCAGCGATGCGCCTGCCACCACACGGCGATCAGTGTCGGGAGGAGCAGCCATGTCGCAGGCAGCGTTGCAAGGCTGGCCAGGGGGCTCGGAGAAAAGTCCATGGTCTTTCCCGTTCGGTGAGACGGTCGCTGGGGTTCAGTGACCTGTCAGGTTGCTGTCTTGGGTGTCGTCATGATCTCGATCGCAGCGGCGTTTGGCTATGGACAAATGCCGCGTCAGGTGCAGGCCAAAGTCAACAAATGCCAACTGCAATCGGTCACTGAAATGCACAAGAGTCAGGTTGAACTATTGAGCGATTTGACTCCGACCTCGATGCACCCTTTGTCAACAATTGACAAGTGACAGGTGTCCGTTTGGCGTCCGTTTGGCAGCGGCTCGGACAGGTCAGGTGTCGTCGCGCATCGCGCTGCGGACCAGCTGCAGCGCCGCCTTGGACTGGAACTGCTCAGCCAGCCGCTGCAGGCGCAGCGCGAAGGGGCGGCACGATGGCGAGGTCGCCGCCAGCTCGGCGGCTTGCTTCGCGAGGTCCTGCATGTTGCCGAACTGGGCCAGCTGCAGCAGCACCTCGAGTTGGACCCGATCGGGCAACAGGTCGGATGCGGGGTCGCGGGGCGCCTCATCCGACGCGGCCTCGCGGGCGCTGTCCCATTCCACCCACTCCAGCTGCAGCAGGCGGCCGATGGCGTTGATCAAGGCGGTCAGCGTGAACGGCTTGGGCAGGAAGGCATCGGCTCCGACATCCAGCGTGTGCCGGTGGTCGGTGGCCGAGGCACTTGCCGAGATGGCGACGATGCGCACGTCGCGCAGCATCGGCATCTCGCGAAGGCGCCGGGTGGTCTCGAAGCCATCCATCACCGGCATCACGCTGTCCATCAGGATCAGGTCCGGCCGATGCTCCAGCGCGACCTGCAGACCGGCGGCCCCATCCGGCGCTTCGAGCGTGTCGAAGCCGAGCGATCGCAGGAACGTGATCAACGGCCGGCGGTTGGCTTCGGTGTCGTCGATGACCAGCACCTTGCGGGGCGGCCCGCGGTAGCCGGCGATGGTCTGCACCTGGCGCTCCGTGGCGGCGACTGTCGTGAGGTTCGTGCTCGCCAGCGGCAGGTCGAGTTCGAAGCAGAAATGGCTGCCATGCCCGATCCGGCTGCTGACGACGATGTCGCTGCCCATCAGCGCCACCAGCTGGCGGCTGATCGCCAGGCCCAGCCCGGTGCCTCCGAAGCGGCGCTGCACGTCGGCGGCCTGTTCGAAGGGCCGGAAGATGGCGCCGAGCTTGTCCGGGTCGATGCCGATGCCGGTGTCGTGCACCTCGAAACGCAGGCGCACTTCGCGCGCCGTGCGCTGCGCCTCGTGGATCACCAGGCTGACTTCGCCGTCGTCGGTGAACTTGACCGCGTTGCTGAGCAGGTTCAGCAGGATCTGGCGCAGCCGCGTGCTGTCGACGGACACGATGGTGCCTTCGGCGCTGTGGTCCTCGAACCGGAACTTCAGTTCCTTTTCCTTGACGCGGATGCGGATGATGTCGGTGATGGCGCCGAGGAAGGTCTTCAGCATCACCGGCTCGGGGAAGAGTTCGAGCCGGCCGGCTTCGATGCGCGAGAGGTCGAGCAGGTCGTTGATGAGCAGCAGCAGGTGCTCCGCGCTCTGCTGGATGGTCCGCACGCCCTGCAGTTGCTCCTTGTCCAGCCGGATGTCGATCTGGAACAGCTGTGCGTAGCTCATGATCGCGTTCAGCGGCGTGCGCAGCTCATGGCTCATGTTGGCGAGAAAGCTGCTCTTGGCCCGGTTGGCGACTTCGGCCGATTCCTTGGCGGAACGCAATTCGGCCGTGCGCTCGCGCACGGTGATCTCGAGGTTCGTCTGGTTGAGCTGGAGCTGCCCGAGCATCGCGTTGAACTGCTCGACGAGGTCACCCAGCTCGTCCTGGCTGCGCCGCGTGACGCGCCGGGGCGGCAAGCCCTGGTGGATGTCCCGTGCCACGCGGGCCAGGTCCTCGATCTGGGAGAGGCTGGCATGCAGCAGCACGGTCGCGAAGACCAGCCCGATCGCGAGCGAGGTACCGAGCGCGCTCAGCAGCGGCAGCGACTGCCGCTGCCATTGCGACACGGCCGAGGGCGAGGTGCCGAACAGCCGGAGCTCGCCGGTGCGCGTGCCGTCCAGCATCACGTCCAGCGAGACCGTCAGCGTCACGCCATCCGCGCCGTGGTCCGCCTGCGGTGAGGTGTAGGCGGCGACCAGCCGGCCCCGGGAGTCGAAGAGCTCGGCGCGGTTGGCCGAGGTCTGGCCGCGCAGCGCCGCCAGCGTCTCGCCGGCCGCGGCTGCATTGCCGAACGCCAGCGCCGCGGCCGTGCCTTCGGCCATCACGGCGGCCAGCGCCTGCATCTGCTGGCGCGCGGCCAGTTGCTGTTCGGCGATCTGCCGCCCGACCTGCCAGCTTCCGAGCGCCAGCAGCCCGCAGGCGAGGCTCACCGCGAGCAGCAGGACCGTCTTGCGGCGCAGCGGCAGGTGCTGCCGGCCGAACCAGCGCGAGGCGAGGGCCAGCACGTTCTTCGAGAGGCGCTGCAGTCGCTGCATCACGGCGCCTTGTCCTGGTTGACGGTGCGGGCGAGTCGCAGCAGTTGCGGCGAAAGCACCAGCTGGGTGCGTTCGGCCTGCGTCAGGTTGATGTCGAACTGCATGCGCTGGTCGCCTGCGAACAGGCGGATCGTGCCGCCGCTGCGCAGGAAGGCCGGATCGTCACCGACCGTCAGGACCGGCAGCGATGCGGCCGCCTGCAGCAGCGCGTTGCGGCTTTCCGTCGTGCTGGCGACGTACAGCAGGTCGCAGCGCGCGACATCGGCCGCGCCGGGCCCGATGCGACGCAGCCGCACCGGCCGGCCGCGCACCATCGTGCCATCGGCCGACGAGAACGCTCCGTACAGCGAATCGCCGGCCGACACGCACAGCCGGAACGCGTCTGCCGGCGCRCTGTCGGGCCAGGTGACGTAGCGCGCGAAGTTCAGCGTGAAGGCCACCCGGATCGGGTCGATCTGCGCCGTGTCGACCTGGGCCGATGTGACGCACAGGGACACGGCACACAGGATGGCGACGAGGCCGCGCCGCAGGGTCTGCGTCGTTGTTCCGGGAGCGGCGGCGTGTTTCAGTGGGCTTCCTGGCAGGGCGGCATCGAAGACGACCGGGGGAGATCATCTTGCCATGGGGCGCGAAGAGGCCAGGCCGGTGCCGCCGGTCATGGCGTGGCAAGGCTGTTCCCTTGCGATGCGAGCGTGAAATGGAAGGTCGTGCCTTCGCCCGGCAGCGAGCTCACCCAGATGCGCCCGCCGTGGCGTTCGACGATCTTCTTGCACAGCGTGAGCCCGATGCCGGTGCCGTCGTAGCGCGAGCGGCTGTGCAGTCGCTGGAACAGCACGAAGACCCGCTCGAAGTGGGCCGGCGCGATGCCGATGCCGTTGTCGCTGATGCTGAACTGCCACCCGTCCCCTTCGCGCCGGACTCCCACGTGCACCCGTGGGCCCGGACCGTTGCGGAACTTGATCGCATTGCCGATCAGGTTCTGGAACAGCTGCACCAGCTGCGTCTGGTCGGCCGCCACGGCCGGCAGTTCGTCGCATGTCACGCTGGCCTGGCTCTCCTGGATGGCGACGTGCAGGTTGCGCAGCGCCAGCTTCAGCACCTCGGCGCAGTCGGTCTGCTGCAGCGGCCGTTCCTTGCTGACGAGGCGCGAGTAGTGGAGCAGGTCGTTGATGAGCTTCTGCAGGCGCTTCGCGCCGTCCACCGCATAGCCGATGAACTCCCGGCCGTCGTCGTCGAGCCGGTCCTGGTAGCGCTCCTCGACCAGCTGCAGGTAGCTCGCGATCATCCGCAACGGCTCCTGCAGGTCGTGCGAGGCCACGTAGGCCAGCTGCTCCAGCTCGGAGTTCGAGCGCTGCAGTGCGGCCTGCGTGCGCTCGTGCGCCGCGATCTCCTCGCGCAGGCTGGCATTGCGGGCCTCGACGCGGCGCTGCAGCTGGTGCAGCGTCAGGTGCAGGCGCATGCGGGCGATGACTTCGGCGACGTCCAGCGGCTTGGTCACGTAGTCGACGGCGCCGACCGAGAACCCGGTGAGCTTGTCGGGGGTCTCCGCCAGCGCCGTCATGAAGATCACCGGCACGTGGCTCGACGCCGCGGAGGCCTTCAGGCGGCGGCAGGTCTCGAAGCCGTCGAGCCCGGGCATCATCACGTCGAGCAGGATCAGGTCCGGGTGGACCAGGGCGGCGCGTTCGATCGCATCCTCGCCGTCCTGCGCCACGGCGACACGGTAGCCATGGTGCGTGAGGAAGCGTGCGGCGGCTTCCAGGTTCGCCGGCAGGTCGTCGACGACGAGGATCGTCTGCGGGGTACCCGAGGGCGGTTCATCCGCGTCGTGCGGCAGGGTCGGCGTGCGCGGCGCTTCTTGCAAGGTGGTGGGGGTCACGGCGCGGCTCCCGAAGTGGCGGCGTTGGTGTGTGCATCGACGCGTTCGTCGATGCGGAAGGTCTCCACATGCAGGCGCAGCGCGTCCGACGAGGCACGCAGCGAGCGTACCGCCTCGGCCGTCTGGTCGATGCGGTCGGTGCTCTGGCGCGCGCCTTGTTCCAGCGATACCAGCGCGGTGTCGAC
>NZ_JBFUFP010000383.1:0-4753 GCF_056403375.1 Rhizobacter sp. P2_H2 | reverse complement strand
GCGCTGGGGGCGACTTCTTCGTGGAGTCGGCCCGCCAGGGCCGACCGCCGAGGCTGAGCCCCCAGCGCATTCCGCCACCCGCCGCGCCGCACCGAAAGACCCCCATGAGACAGACACTCGACTTCTTCCTGTACGACTGGCTCCAGGTCGACACCCTGCGCCACCGCAGTCGCTTCGCCGACCATTCGCGCGACACCTTCGACGCCGTACTCGATACCTGCGAACGCATCGCGCGCGAGAAGTTCGCGCCGTTCAACCGGATCACGGATACCGAAGAGCCTCGCTTCGACGGCGAACGCGTGATCCAGCCGCAAGCCACGCATGAGGCCTCGCGCGCCTACGTGGAGTCCGGCATGCTCGCCGCCGCGCAGGACTACGAGATCGGCGGCATGCAACTGCCCTGCGTCATCGAGATGGCCGCCAACGGCTTCTTCGCGAAAGGCGGCATCGGCATGGGCGGCGGGGGCATGCTCACCAGCGGCAATGCCAACCTGCTGATGGCGCATGGCACCGCGCTGCAAAAGGACGTGTTCGCGAAGAACGAGTTCTCGGGGCGCTTTTTCGGCACCATGTGCCTCAGCGAGCCGCAGGCCGGGTCCAGCCTGTCCGACATCGTCACCCGCGCCACGCCCGATGGCCCCGAGGCGGCAAGCGATCCACTCGGTCCCCGCTATCGCCTGCGCGGCAACAAGATGTGGATCTCGAACGGCGAGCATGAGCTGGCCGAGAACATCGTCCACCTCGTGCTCGCGAAGATCCCCGGCCCCGACGGCGCACTCGTTCCCGGCACGCGCGGCATCTCGCTGTTCGTCGTGCCGAAGAAGCTCGTCGACGCCGAGGGGCAACTCACCGGCGAGCGCAATGACGTGGCACTCGCCGGGCTCAACCACAAGCTCGGCTACCGCGGGATTCCGAACACGCTGCTGAACTTCGGCGAAGGAAAGTTTCCGGTCCGCGGGTCTGCCGGTGCCATCGGCTACCTCGTCGGCCAGCCCGGCGAGGGCCTGCGCTGCATGTTCCACATGATGAACGAGGCGCGCATCGGCGTCGGGCTCGGCGCCACGATGCTCGGCCAAGCCGGCTACGAAGCGAGCCTCGACTATGCGCGCGGCCGCCCGCAAGGCCGCCCCATCGGCCCCGGCGGCAAGGACGCGACGCGGCCACAGGTGCCGATCATCCAGCACGCCGACGTCAAACGCATGCTGCTCGCGCAGAAGAGCTACTGCGAAGGCGCGCTCGCGCTCGAGCTCTACTGCGCCCGCCTCGTCGACGAACTGCACACCGCGCCGCCCGAGATCGCCGCCGAAGCAGGGCTGCTGCTGGAGATGCTCACCCCCATCGCGAAGAGCTGGCCCAGCGAATGGTGCCTGGAAGCCAACAGCCTCGCGATCCAGGTGCTCGGCGGCTACGGCTACACCCGCGACTACCCGGTCGAACAGTACTGGCGCGACAACCGCCTCAACATGATCCACGAGGGCACCCACGGCATCCAGGCGCTCGACCTGCTCGGGCGCAAGGTCGTGATGGATGGCGGCAAGGGCCTGATGCTGCTCGCCAACAAGCTCAACGCGACGATCCAGCGCGCGCTGATGCTGCCCACGCTCGCCGAGCACGCCAACGCACTGGCCGGCGCGCTGAA
Organism: Rhizobacter sp. P2_H2; assembly: GCF_056403375.1. Lineage (NCBI taxonomy): Bacteria > Pseudomonadati > Pseudomonadota > Betaproteobacteria > Burkholderiales > Sphaerotilaceae > Rhizobacter > Rhizobacter sp. P2_H2. Next base: position 3,114 of record NZ_JBFUFP010000383.1, on the reverse strand, counting down.
GGCGCTGGGCAACGCCACCAAGGCTGCCTGGGCCAGCGGCGTGCCCGAGGAGGCGCTCGCCAATGCCACGCCCTACCTGCAGGCCTTCGGGCACACGGTGCTGGCCTGGGTCTGGCTGGATGTCTCGATCTGCGCACAGGAGCACCTGGAACAAGCCACCGCGGCCGGGCAGGGCGACACCGCGCTGCTGCACGGCAAGCTCGCCGCCGCCCGCTTCTTCTTCCGCTACGAACTGCCCAAAGTCCCCGCCTGGTTGAAGGTGGTCGAGACGCGGGACGATACTTGCCGTTCCATGAACGACGCCTGGTTCTGACACCGGGCCGGATTGCAATGAAGACTTCAACGGTCGAAACCCTCGTCTGGGTGCTGATCTACGGCGGGCTGCTGGGCGTGGGCCTCGGGCTCGCCGTGCAGCGCTACCAGGAGCCGCTGGGCTGGGGCATCGCGGTGACCGGCGCGGTCGTCGCGGCCGTCGGCGTCGTGCTCATCTACGTGCGCTCGCGCATGAAAAGCCCCACCTGAACCCCTTGAACCGCATTCCCATGGCATTCCACCTGTCCCTCTCGACGCTCGTGCTGGTGGCCGGCACGGCCCTGGCCGCCGAGCCGGCCACGCCGTCGTACGTCTTCCCCGAGTTCCGCACCGGCGCGCAGGCCGACGCCGCGTGCAAGACCCTGATCGCCAGCGCCCGTGCCGACGAGAAGCGGCTGCAGGCGCTGCCGCCGGACCGGGCCGGCACGCTGCTCGCCGAGCTCGACGGCATGAACCGGGCCTATGAAGACACCGTCGGCCCGCTGTCGCTGCTGAACGCGGTGCACCCCGACAAGGCGGTGCGCGACGCGGCCGATGCCTGCGACCTCGGCTACCAGACTTTCCGCAACGGCTTCCTGCAGAACCCGAAGCTCTACGCGCTGCTGAAGCAGGTGAAGCCCGCCGACGACATCGACGCCCGCCTGCTGCGCGACACGCTCGATGCGTTCGAGGACGCCGGCGTCGCGCTGACGCCCGCCCGCCAGGCGCGCGCGAAGAAGGTCAGCACCGAGATCACCCGGCTCGGCCAGCTGTTCGACCGCCGCATCCGCGACGACAAGACGCGCGTMGCGTTCGCGCCCGACGAACTCGACGGCGTGCCGGCCGAGGCGCTGAAAGACCGCCAGCGCGATGCCAAGGGCCGCTACGTGTTCGGCCTCGACTACCCGAGCTACGACGCGATCATCGAGAACGCGACCCTGGGCGCCACCCGCGAGCGCATGTGGCGTGCCTTCCAGGGCCTGGGCGGCGCGGCCAACCTGAAGACGCTGCAGCAGCTCGGCCAGCTGCGCCGCGAGTATGCGCAGCTGTTCGGCCTGGCGTCGTACGCCGATTTCTCGATGCGCCGCCGCATGGCCGGCAACGCCGCCGCGGTGCAGGCCTTCCTCGGCACCGTGAAGGACGCCGTCGCGCAGCGCGAGGTGGCCGACCTCGGCCTGCTGCGCGAAGCGAAGGCGCGCGACCTGAAGCAGTCGGTCGAGGCGACCACCGTGAACCGCTGGGATGTCACCTACTACACGTTCCGCGAGCGCCGCAACCGCTTCCAGCTCGACGCCGAGGAGTTCCGCAGCTACTTCCCGCCGCAGGCCAGCCTCGACTTCGTGTTCCGCGTCGCCGGCCAGCTGTTCGGCGTGCAGTTCGAGGCGCTGAAGCAGCCGCTGTGGCACGCGGACGCGCAGTCGTTCGAGGTGCGCGATGTCGCGAGCAGGAAGGTGCTGGGCACGCTGTTCGTCGACCTGTACCCGCGCGAGGGCAAGTACAACCACGCGGCGGTGTGGAGCTTCCGCAACCCGTCGACGCTCGCGGGCCGCACGCCGGCGGCGGGTCTGGTCGTCAACTTCAACCGCAAGGGCCTGAACATCGACGAGCTGGAGACGCTGCTGCACGAGTTCGGCCACGCGATGCACGGCCTGCTGTCGAACACCCGCTACGCCACGCAGGGCGGCACCAACGTGCAGCTCGATTTCGTCGAGGCGCCGTCGCAGATGCTCGAGGACTGGGTCTATGACGCGCGCGTGCTGGCGCTGTTCAAGGAGGTCTGCCCGACCTGCAAGCCGGCGCCGGACGACCTGGTGGCGCGGGCCTCGAAGGCGCGCGATTTCGCGAAGGGCATCGCGGTGGCGCGCCAGCACCTGTATGCGAGCTACGACCTCGCGCTGTACGCGAAGGACGCGCCCGAGCCGATGGCCACCTGGCAGCGCATGGAAGGCGCGACGCCGCTCGGCCATGTGAAGGGCAGCATGTTCCCCGCCGGCTTCTCGCACATCGCGACCGGCTATGCCTCGGGCTACTACGGCTACCTGTGGAGCCTGGTGCTGGCCGAGGACCTGCGCACCGCGTTCGCCGCCGACAAGCTGAGCAGCGAGGTCGGCATGCGCTACCGCGAGCAGGTGCTGTCGCAGGGCGGCCAGGTGGCGCCGGCGCAGCTGATGCGCAACTTCCTGGGCCGCGAGACGAACAGCGATGCGTTCTTCAAATCCCTCAACAGGCACAACGACTAGGAGATCGAATCCATGAGCACACCTGTCCAGACCCTCCTGAGCCTCGAAGGCAAGACCGCGCTGGTGACGGGCGGTTCGCGCGGGCTCGGGCTGCAGATCGCCGAATCGCTGGGCGAGGCAGGCGCGAAGATCCTGCTGACCTCGCGCAAGGCGGCTGACCTGGAAGAGGCCGCTGCCCACCTGCAGGCGCGCGGCATCGACACCCGATGGGTGGCGGCCGACGCGAGCCAGCCGGACGAGATCCAGCGCGTGGCCAGCGAGGCGATGCAGCGGCTCGGCAAGGTCGACATCCTCGTCAACAACGCCGGTGCCACCTGGGGCGCGCCGGCCGAGGAGTACCCGCTGGAGGCCTGGGACAAGGTGATGAACCTGAACATCCGCAGCATCTTCCTGATGAGCCAGGCGATCGGGCGGCTCAGCATGATCCCGCGCCTGTCGGGCCGCATCATCAACGTCGCGTCGATCGCCGGGCTGTCGGGCTCGCCGTCGACGATGAAGTACATCGCCTACGGCACCAGCAAGGGCGCGGTCGTCAACTTCACGCGCACGCTGGCGGCGGAGTGGGGCCGCTACGGCATCACGG
>NZ_JBFUFP010000382.1:0-4755 GCF_056403375.1 Rhizobacter sp. P2_H2 | reverse complement strand
CCCGTTCGCCCTGAGCAGGGACCGAGCTTGTCGAGGGCCCGTGTCGAAGGGTTGCATTCGAAGCGCGCAAGGCCTTCGACAAGCTCAGTCCGGCCCTTCGACAGGCTCAGGGCGAACGGTGTTTCTTACCTGTCTTGCTCAGGAGGCGGCCTTCACCGGCAGCCACCGCAGCAGATAGCCCGTCATCCGCCGCGCCGCGCCGCGGTGCGCCGCCGCGAACGCCCTCGCCTGCGCGGCGCGCTGCTCGCGCTCCGGGCTGTCGAGCAAGGCACAGGCCGTGTCGACGCCTGCGGCCATGTCGGCCACCCGCAGCGCCGCGCCCGCCGCCAGCGACAGCTCCGCGGCCTGCGCGAAGTTGAAGGTGTGCGGCCCCATCACGACCGGGCAACCGCAGGCCGCCGCCTCGATGAGGTTCTGCCCGCCCAGCGGCGCGAAGCTGCCGCCGAGCAGCGCCACGTCGGCCATCGCGTAGTACAGCGCCATCTCGCGCATCGAATCGCCCAGCCACACGTCGGCGTGCCAGGCCTCGGCCGGCGGCGTGTCGCCCCAGCCGCTGCGCCGCGCGAGCGTGAGCCCGGCCGCCTGCACCAGCGCCGCGACCTCGTCGAAGCGCTGCGGATGCCGCGGCACGATCAGCAGCAGCGGGCGGTTCTCGGCCGCTCGCTTCGCCCACTCGGCCAGCAGCATCGCCTCTTCGCCCTCGCGCATCACCGCGCCCAGCAGCACCGGCCGCGCGAGCGCATGGCGCCACGCCCGGCCGCGCGCGAGCAAGGCCTCGTCCGGCGCCATGTCGAACTTCAGGTTGCCGCAGACGACGACCTCGCGCGCGCCCGAATCGCGCAGCCGCTGCGCATCGGCCTCGGTCTGCGCCAGCACCAGCGTGATCGCCTCGACCGCCGGCCGCAGCACCGCGGCCAGCCGCTCGCCCTGGCGCCGGCTCTTCTCGCTCAGCCGCGCATTCGCCAGCACCATCGGGATGCCGCTGCCCTGCGCGCGCCGCAGCAGGTTCGGCCAGATCTCGGTCTCCATCAGCACGCCCACGCGCGGGCGGAACTGCTCGAAGAAGCGCTGCACGACACCCGGCGTGTCGTACGGCAGCCAGGCCTGCACATCGCCCTCGCGCAGCAGCGCCTCGCCGGCTTCGCGGCCGGTGGCCGTGCTGTGCGTCAGCAGCAGCCGCAGGCCCGGCCGCTCGGCACGCAGCGCATCGATCAGCGCCGCGGCAGCACGCGTCTCGCCGAGCGAGACCGCATGCACCCACACGTCGCCGAGCCAGCGCCCCTCGTGCAGGTCGCGGTGCTCGCGGTAGTCGCCCAGCCGCTCCAGCACCTTGTGCCGGTACAGCGGCTCGGCCCGGCCGCGCAGCCACAGCCGCAGCAGGTACACCGGCTTCAGCGACGCCAGCAGCAGCGAATAGGCATGCCGTGCGAGCGACTGCCGCCACGTCGCGGCCGGGACGTCGTGCAGGGGATCCACGGTGCCCGTCATCCCCGCGACGCGGCGCGCACGACCTGCCAGGTGGCCCACACCAGGTCGACCTCCGGCGTCGGCTCGCGCTCGACCGACACCTGGTGCCGGTGGCCATGCCCGATCTGCGGGCCGGTGCGCCACGCGGTCGGGAAGTTGTACAGCTGCACGTGCGGCAGCCCGAGCGCGACCGCGATGTGGCTCAGCCCGCTGTCGACGCCGATCACGCCCTGCGTCGCGCCCATGCGGTCGACCAGCGCATCGAGCGACATCGCCGGCCACACCTCGGCCTCGGCACCGAAGGCCTGCTGCAGGCGTTCTGCCCGTGCGAGCTCCACCGGTCCGGCATGCGGCAGCGCGATGCGCCAGCCGGCGCCGATGAAACGCCGGCCGAGATCGATCCAGTGCGACTCCGGCCACAGCTTGTCGTCTCGCGAGGTGCCGTGCACGAACACCAGCGTGCGTTTCGGCAGCGGCTGGGCATCGCAGCGCAGCCCGAATTGCGGCGACCCCTGCACCGTGTAGTTCAGCGCCATCGCGGCCAGCTTGCGCGAGCGGTCGAGCGCATGCACGTGCGGCTCCATCGCGAGCGGCTGGTCGATCAGCCAGCGCGCCGGCCGCTCGAAGCTGGAACCGTCGGTGCGGTTCGCCAGGCCGAAGCTCGGGCCATCGGCCATGCGGGCCACCAGGGCCGATTTGGTCAGGCCCTGCAGGTCGAGCACCGCGTCGTAGCGGTGCTGCGCCAGGTGCGCGCGGAAGGCGCGCCATTCGTCGCGCACCGTGCGCGTCCACCAGGCGCGCCGCCAACGGCGCTGCGCGCATTCGATCACCTCGCTCACGCCCTGCACGCGCCGCACCAGCGGCGCGAAGCCCGGCTCGACCACCCAGTCGACATGCGCGTTGCGGTAGACCGCCCGGATATCGTGGACGACGGGCATCGCATGCACCACGTCGCCGAGCGACGACAACTTGACGATCAGGACGCGCACGAAGACGGCACTGCGGGTCAATGCGCGGCAGCGGCGATCTGCGCGTCGGGCTTGGCCACGCGCAGCGCGGCCATGAAGTCGGCCTCGATGYGGTGCAGCGCCTCCTGCGTGTGCCCTTCGAAGCGCAGTACCAGCACCGGCGTGGTGTTCGACGAACGGATCAGCCCGAAGCCGTCTTCGTACTCGGCGCGCAGGCCGTCGATCGTGATGATCTCCTTCGCGCCGGGGAAGCGCGCGCCGTCGAGCAGCTTCTGCACGACGACCTTCGGCTCGCCTTCGGCGCAGGGCACGTTCAGCTCGGGCGTGCTGAAGCTGGTGGGCAGCGCGTTCAGCACCTGGCTCGGGTTGCGGCTGCGCGACAGGATCTCCAGCAGGCGCGCGGCGGTGTAGGTGGCGTCGTCGAAGCCGTACCAGCGCTCGCCGAAGAAGATGTGGCCGCTCATCTCGCCGGCCAGCGGCGCCTTCAGCTCCTTCATCTTCGCCTTCACGAGCGAATGGCCGGTCTTCCACATCAGCGGCTTGCCGCCGGCGGCGCGGATCGTCGGCGCGAGGCGCTGCGTGCACTTGACGTCGAAGATGATGGTGCCGCCGGGGTTGCGCGACAGCACGTCGGTCGCGAACAGCATCAGCTGGCGATCCGGGTAGATGATGTTGCCTTCCTTGGTGACGACGCCCAGCCGGTCGCCGTCGCCGTCGAACGCGAGGCCCAGTTCGGCATCGGTCTCCTTCACGGTGCGGATCAGGTCGGCCAGGTTCTCGGGCTTGCTCGGGTCCGGGTGGTGGTTCGGGAAATCGCCGTCGACCTCGGAGTACAGCTCGGTCACCTCGCAGCCGAGCGCGCGCAGGATGCCGGGCGCCGACGCACCGGGGATGCCGTTGCCGGAGTCGACGACGATCTTCATCGGGCGGCTCAGCTTGCAGTCGGCGACGATGCGGGCGCTGTACTCGGCCAGCACGTCCATCGTGCCGGTGCGGCCGGTGGCCACGGTGTAGTGCTCCGATTCCATGCGGATGCKCAGCGCCTGGATCTCGTCGCCGTAGATCGCGCGGCCGGCCAGCACCATCTTGAAGCCGTTGTAGTCCTTCGGGTTGTGGCTGCCGGTCACCTGGATGCCGCTGTTGCAGCCGTGCTTGCCGCGCGTGGCGGCCACGTAGTAGAGCATCGGCGTCGTCACGGCGCCGATGTCGACGACGTCGAGCCCGGTCGACGCGAGGCCGCGGATCAGCGCGGCGACGAGGCCCGGCCCCGACAGGCGGCCGTCGCGGCCCACGGCCACGGCCTTCTCACCCGCCTTCAGTGCCTCGCTGCCGAAGGCGCGGCCCAGGTGCTCCGCGAACGCTTCGTCGATCGTCTTGCCGACGATGCCGCGGATGTCATAGGCCTTGAAGTTGGACGCAGTCACTTGCATTCGGTTTCTCCTGGAGAGTGGCGGATTGTAGATAGCGTCTGACATGCAGCCTTCGGGCCAGCGCGGGCTCGCAGCCCGGCCCGCGACATGTCCGAAAACGGCGAGTCATGCGGCGCGAGGGTGCGATGATCACGCCATGCCTACCTTCGACTCCGATGCCGCCTATCTGGCCATCAAGGCCCGCGACGCCCGCTTCGACGGCCGCTGGTTCGTCGGCGTCACGTCGACCGGCATTTATTGCCGACCGATTTGCCGCGTGCGCACGCCGCGCCGCGAGAACTGCGTGTTCTTCGACACGCCGGCCCAGGCCGAGGCAGCCCGCTTCCGCCCGTGCATGAAGTGCCGACCTGAAGTGGCGCCGGGGCCGGGGCTGGCGTGGACGGTGATGGACGCATCGCGCACGCTGGCCCGCCARGCGGCGCACTGGCTCGACCACGCCGCGGCCGAGGAAGAAACGCCGTCGATCGCCGCGCTGGCCGCGCACCTGGGCGTCAGCGACCGCCACCTGCGCCGCATCTTCGCGGCCGAGCATGGCGTGACGCCGCTGCAGTACGTGCAGACGCGCCGCCTGCTGCTGGCCAAGCAGTTGCTGACCGACACGCGGCTGCCGATCGCGCAGGTCGCGCTGGCCAGCGGCTTTCGCAGCCTGCGGCGCTTCAACGCGGCCTTCGCCGACAGCTACCGCATGAGCCCGACGCGACTGCGCGGCGATGCAGCCGGCGAGTCGGTGTCGCCGGACGACGGCGTGACCGTCTCGCTCGGTTTCCGCTCCCCGTACGACACGGCGGCGATGCTGCGCTTCCTGACCGCCCGCGCGATACCGGGCGCCGAGGCGGTGGAAGCCGCCCGCGTGCGCCGCAGCGTGCGCGCCGGCGTGCTCGGCCCCGAGG
>NZ_JBFUFP010000381.1:0-4766 GCF_056403375.1 Rhizobacter sp. P2_H2 | reverse complement strand
GTCCATCGGCCCCTCCGACGCCCCCGGCCAGCCCGGGTTCACCGTCATCTGCAGCTGGTACCACTGGTTGGTGCGGTAGAACGACACCAGCCGCGGCTCCCACGAGAAGTAGTTCTCTCGACCGTTCACCGGCGCGAACAGCATGTGCGGTGCCGTGTAGAACACGCTCGGCCAGCTGAACGGCCAGCCGCGCGGCTCGCCGATGCCGACCCACTGGCCGCTGGCATTGCGCGAGCCGTGCAGCCAGTCCTGCCGCCCTTCGAGGCCGTAGGTGTGGGCCAGCTCCCATTGCTTGACGCTCATCCAGTGGATGGCGCCGAACAGCGCGCGCTCGATGAACGCTTCCTTCGTGAAGGCGGCCGGCAGGTTGACCGCACTCGCCGTCTGGGCCGACAGGCGCGCCTGCAGCTTCTTGCCGCCCAGTTCGCCACCATACGGCTTGGACGGGTCGCCCGACACGCGCGAGCCGCGGCCGCCGCCGGCGAAGGCGATGGTCTTGCCACCGACATCGTTGAGCCAGGCCTGTGCGCGTTCGCGCAGCTCGGGCGTCAGGTGGCTCCAGTCGCCGTAGACGCCGTTCGGGTTCCGGTTGGCATTCAGGAAATCGGAGACGCGCTTGACCACCTTGATCGGGTTCGAGCCGTCGTCGCCCTGGGTCTCGAACAGGCCCTGCGCCTGCCCCGCGTCGGGCGCCCAGATGTCAAGCGGGCTCTCGATCGGCAGCCACGCGCTCCAGTCCGGCAGCTGCAACGGGATCGGCATCTCGCGCGTGTTCAGCACCTTGCCGCGGCTCGGGTCCATCGCGGCGTCGAGCTCGGCCTGCGTCACCGCGGCGGTGCTGTTCGCGGCCTTGCCGGCGAACACGTTGACGAAGGACTTCGCATCGGGCAGCACCGCATCGAGGCCCGCACCGGCTGCCCATTCGACGGTCGGCTTCGCATCCAGGCCCGGGCCCGGCTGGTACGGCGGATTCCACGGCGTGGCCTGCGCGACGTGCGGCACCTTGGTGTACAGCGCGGCACGCAGGTAGGCGGCGATCTGCCTGCCTTGCGTCTCGCTCAGGCCATGGAAGCGCGAGCGCTGCACCACCGAGTTGTTCGAGAAGTTGAAGTACTGCAGGTCGCGGCCGTCGCTCGCGTGGCATGACGAGCACGCGGCGCGGATCGTCGTGTCGACGATCGGCGACTTCTTCAGCAGGTTCTGGCCGCTCCACAGGACCTTGCCCGCGTCGGCGTCGGCGCTCCAGGTGCGGCCGGCCTCCTTCTCGGCCTGGATGTCGGCCCACTGGCGCGGCTGGGCCGCGCCGAGGTGGCGGCCCGCGGCATCCTGGATCTGCAGGTCGAGGATGCGGAAGCCGTTGGAGTTGCCGTCGGTGCCGTTGAAGCGGAACTCGATGCGGTTGGTGGCCGGCAGCGCGACCAGGCGGGCGCGCGCGGTCGCGTCCAGCGGTACGCGGAAGCGGATCGTCAGCAGCCCGCCGTTGACGCCGCCGTGCGCGCGCTCGACTTCGTCGAGCTGCACCGTGCTGTCGCTGATGTCGATCCACGGCGCAGTGCTGCCATTGGGCCCGCCGACGATGCGCAGGCTGCCGGCGATCCTGGTCAGCGGCTTGGCGAGCGCCTCGAACTCCGGCGAGTTGTAGAAGCCGCAGCGGTGGCAGCGCACCACCAGCTGGCTCGCGCTACCGAGGGCTGACGCGTCGAGCGCGAGCTGGGCCGGCACGACGGTCGGTGCGTCGGGCGCGCCGGCGCCGAGGACTTCGAGCGGCAGCGTCAGCGTGGGAGCGGGCGCCGGGCTCGGTGCGGGGGACGGTGCAGGAGAAGGCGCCGGTGCCGGGCTGGGGGCTGGTGCCGGAGCGGGGGCCGGAGAGGGAGCCGGTGCAGGCGACGGCGCCGGAGCGGGCGCAGGTGCGGGTGCGGGTGCGGGTGCGGGAGCCTGCGCATCGGTCGCCAGCAACTGCCAGCGCTGGTTGTCGTTGTTGCCGCAGTCCCATTGCTGGATGCGGCCGCCGGCCACCGTGCTGAAATCCTTCACGTCGAGGCACTTGCCGCTGTGCTTCGCCGCGATGCGGAAGCTGTCGCCGACCGGCATCACGCTGAAGCGCTGGTTGGCGCCGGCGCCGTAGCTCCATTGCTGGATCAGCGCACCGTTGGCGGTCGAGATGTCGCTCACGTCGAGCGCGCGGCCGCTGTTGACGTTGATGAACGCATAGCTGCCATCGTCGGCCGCGCGCACCTCGAAGCGCTGGCTGGCCGAGGTGCTGCAGGCGGCCTGCAGCGTTTTCGCGCCATCGGTGGTGGCGGCGCCTTCGATGTCCAGGCACAGCTTCGACTGCAGGCCGCGCAGCGTGTACTGGCCGATCGCGAGCGCGCCGCGCGCGCTGCCGCCGCGCGGGAACAGCAGGAACTGCTGCGCCGCATCGCTGCTGCTGCAGCCGGCCTGCTGCAGCTGGGCGCCGTCGGCGTTCGAGCGATCGGCGATCGTCACGCACTTGCCGCTGGCCGCGCTGACCCAGCGGAAGCGGTTGCCCAGCACCCGCCACGGGCGAAAGCGCTGCGCGTTGGTGCCGTTGTCTGTCCACTGGTGGATGGCCGCGCCGTCGGCACCGGAGCTGCCCGACAGGTCGAACACCTGGCCGGTGCCGGCGTTCACGAGCTTCACGGCGCCGCCGGCCTGGGTCGTCAGGTCGAAGGCCTGCGTGAGGCCGGTGCCGCAGGTGGCCTGCTGGATGCGGCCGCCGTCGGGCGTCGACGGAACGGCGTCGACGCACTTGCCGCTTTGCGCATTGACGAGCACGTAGCGGCCGGGCGCGATCACCGGCGGCGCATCGCCGACCGCCTCGGCGGTCTCGCGGTTGAGCGCCGCATCGGATGCCGACCCGGCCGACGGGTTGCTGCCGCCGCAGGCGGCCAGCAGCAGCGAAACGGCCAGTGCGGCCGCGGTCGGCGTCGCGTGCAGCGTCGAATGAATGTGGCACATGGGATGTCCCTCTCCGATTCTTGTGCGCAGCGGCCGATCGGCCGCGCGTGTGAAACCGGTTCCATTCTTCCGCGCCGCCGTCCCGGCAGGCATCGCAATTGGCAAGCGTGTGAAAGCAGGCGTAAGGCAAGAGCGCGCTGGCGCTGAGTCCCCTCCCGTTCGGGCTGAGCCTGTCGAAGCCTTTGCCCGATGCGAGCAGACCCTTCGACAAGCTCAGGGTGAACGGATTGTCCCGTTCGGGCTGAGCTTGTCGAAGCCTTGGTTCGATACGAACGGGCCCTTCGACAGGCTCAGCGCGAACGGTGGTGCTCCATACGAACGGGGTCTTTGCGCCGCCAAACTTGAGGTCGCAGTTTGCGACCTCAAAACTCACGGCGCCATCAGGAACCGCTCCACCACCGTCAGTTGCTCCGGCACGTTCAACGCCGGCGCATGCCCGCAGCCCGGCACCGTCACCACCTGCGCGCGCGGGCCGCGCTGTCGCATCTGCTCGGCCACCTCGGGCAGCAGCAGGTCGGAGTGCTCGCCGCGCAGGCACAGCACCGGCAGCGTCAGCGTGTCCCATGCGTCCCACAGCCGGTAGTCGTCGTCGTGGTGGGTGAACTGCATCACCATCGCCGGGTCGTAGTGCGGCGTCACGCGGCCGTCGGGCAAGCGGCGCGTCGAGGTCTCGGTGAGGCGCCGCCACTGGCCGTCGCTCAGCCAGCCGTACGGCTGGTAGATCTTGCGGAAGTACTGCTCCAGCTCGCTCACCGTCTCGAAGGCTGCCGGCCGCCCTGCATAGCCGCGGATGCGCGCGAGCGCCGGCTCGGCCAGCTCCGGGCCGTTGTCGTTCAACACCAGCTTGCGGATGCGGCCGCGCAAGGCACCGGCCGCAGCCAGCGTGCCGATCGCACCGCCCATCGACGTGCCCACCCAGTGAAAGTCGTGCAGCCCGAGCTGGTCGACCAGCGACACCGCCTGCTGCGCGTAGAACGCCAGGCAGTACTCGCGCTCGGGTTCGCGGCTCCATTCGCTCAGGCCGCGGCCCAGCGTGTCCGGGCAGATCACCCGGAAGCGCTGCGACAGGTGCGCCGCCACCTCGTCCATGTCGCGGCAGGTGCGTGCGAGGCCGTGCCACGCGATCACCGTCTCGGCACGGCCGGCGCCCCACTCGGTGTAGTGGAGTTCGCGGCCCTCGCAGGCCAGGTAGTGCGACGTGAAGGCCACGACGGCTTTCAGTTCGGGACGGACACCGACGTGCCGCTGAACCCGATCTGGTCCGCCACCAGCGGCGCGGCGCTGATCGCCGGCACGTTGCCCGCGGTGATCATCGGCGCCGCGCTCGGTGCGCCACCACGCGGCGTTGCGCGCACCACCTGACTGGGCGGCAGCGCGGCACCGGTCTTCAGGTGCGCATACATCGCGTCCATCGCCCGGTTGAAGTACACGTGCAGCGGCACGAACCGTGTGTCGAAGCCTGGGAACGACAGGAAGCCGTCGAAGTGCTGGGCGTTCGCCACCTCGATGTAGCCCAGCTTGCTGGCCGCCGCCTCCACCGTCTTGTTGAACGCCACGTAGGCGCGCGCGTTGTTGTTGACCGGCACCAGCGCATCGCTGCGGCCCGCCACCACCAGCGCCGGCTTCGCGCGCAGGTTGCCGTTGACCACCACCTCGGCCATGCCGGCCTGCACCGCCGCCGCCTGCGCCGCGGTCGGACGCGTCGACGACGCGGTGGCCGTCAGCGCCGCGCCGGTCTCGTCGACGCCGGTCACCAGCGCACGCTGGCACAGCGCGTTGTCTAGGCC
>NZ_JBFUFP010000380.1:0-4784 GCF_056403375.1 Rhizobacter sp. P2_H2 | reverse complement strand
CTGCGCCAGCGCGTGACCGCGCTGAACCGCTTCATCCACGACGTCTACCACGGCCAGGAGATCATCAAGGCCGGCATCGTCCCCGGCGAGCAGATCTTCAAGAATGCGCAGTTCCGCCCCGAGATGATGGGCGTCGACGTGCCCGGCGGCGTCTACTCGCACATCTCCGGCATCGACATCGTGCGCGCCGCCAACCCCGACGGCAGCGGCTCGTACTACGTGCTCGAGGACAACCTGCGCGTGCCCAGCGGCGTGAGCTACATGCTCGAGAACCGCAAGATGATGATGCGGCTGTTCCCCGACCTGTTCAGCCAGCACCGCGTCGCGCCGGTCGCGCACTACCCCGACCTGCTGCTCGAAACCCTGCGCGCGGTCGCGCCGGCCGCGGTCAACGACCCGACCGTTGTCGTGCTGACGCCCGGCATGTACAACAGCGCGTACTTCGAGCACGCCTTCCTGGCGCAGCAGATGGGCGTCGAGCTGGTCGAGGGCCAGGACCTGTTCGTCAAGGACAACTTCGTCTACATGCGCACGACGCAGGGGCCGAAGCGGGTCGATGTGATCTACCGCCGCGTCGACGACGACTTCCTCGACCCGCTGGCCTTCCGCCCCGATTCGACGCTCGGCTGCGCCGGGCTGCTCAGCGTCTACCGCGCCGGCAACGTGACGCTGTCGAATGCCATCGGCACCGGCGTGGCCGACGACAAGTCGATCTACCCGTACGTGCCGAAGATGATCGAGTTCTACCTCGGCGAGAAGCCGATCCTGAACAACGTGCCCACCTACCAGTGCCGCGATGCGGAAGACCTGAAATACGTGCTGGCGCACCTCGGCGAGCTGGTCGTGAAGGAGGTGCACGGCGCCGGCGGCTACGGCATGCTGGTCGGGCCGGCCGCCACCAAGGACGAGATCGCCGATTTCCGCAAGGCCCTCGAGGCCAACCCCGCCGGCTACATCGCGCAGCCCACGCTGAGCCTGTCGACCTGCCCGACCTTCGTCGACAGCGGCATCGCGCCGCGCCACATCGACCTGCGCCCGTTCGTGCTGAGCGGCAAGACGGTGCAGATGGTGCCGGGCGGGCTGACGCGCGTCGCGCTGAAGGAAGGGTCGCTGGTCGTCAACTCGTCGCAGGGCGGCGGGACCAAGGACACCTGGGTGCTGGAAGCTTGAAGACATGGACGCCTGAGACAAAGGGAGATCAAGAACATGCTGTCGAGAACCGCCGATCATCTTTTCTGGATGGCCCGCTACATGGAGCGCGCGGAGAACACCGCCCGCATGCTGGACGTCAACTACCAGACCTCGCTGCTGCCGCAGTCGGCCGATGCCGCGGCCAACGGCTGGAAGGGGCTGCTGAGCATCTCCGAGCTGAGCCACGACTACGCGTCGCGCTACGGCGAGATCGATGCCCGCAAGGTGATGGACTACATGGTGAGCGACGAGCGCAACCCGTCGAGCATCTACAGCTGCCTGATGGCCGCGCGCGAGAACGCCCGCGCGGTGCGCGGCACGCTGACCACCGAGGTCTGGGAGACGCAGAACCAGACCTGGCTCGAGTTCCAGCGCATGCTGCGCCACAAGACCTTCCAGAAGGATCCCGGCGAGGGCTTCGAATGGGTCAAGTTCCGCTCGCACCTGTCGCGCGGCGTGACGGTGGGTACGATGCTGCAGGACGAGGCCTTCCACTTCCTGCGCATCGGCAGCTTCCTGGAGCGCGCCGACAACACCGCCCGCATGCTCGACGTGAAGTTCCACGCGGTCGAGAGCGAGTTCTTCGGCACCGGCTCGATGGGCAGCAACGGCAACGGCAACAACGGCAAGGACCAGGAGTACGACTTCTACCACTGGTCGGCGATCCTGCGCTCGGTGTCCGGCTTCGAGGTCTACCGCAAGGCCTACCGCAACGTGATCAAGCCCGAGAAGGTGGCCGAGCTGCTGATCCTGCGCGCCGACATGCCGCGTTCGCTCGCGGCCTGCATGGACGAGGTCGTCAACAACCTGCGCCAGGTGGCCAACGAGCAATCGTCGGACACGCTGCGCCGCGCCGGCCGCCTGCAGGCCGACCTGCGCTTCGGCCGCATCGACGAGATCCTCGCCACCGGGCTGCATGCCTTCCTCACGCAGTTCCTCGAACGCGTCGGCACGCTGGGGGTGGGCATCAGCCGGGACTTCCTGGTGCCTGTTGCGGCATGACTGCCGCATGACCGGCACAGGATGAAACTCGATATCCGGCACGTCACGCACTACGACTACAGCGCGCCGCTGCAGTACGCGCTGCAGTCGTTGTGCCTCACGCCCCAGGCGAGCGCGCACCAGACGGTGCTCGACTGGAACCTGTCCGCGCCCGGCCAGCTGTTCGCGCAGCGCGATGGCTTCGGCAACCTCGCCCACACCTGGAGCCTGCGCCAGCGCACGTACCGCGGCGTGGTGCGGGCCTCGGGCGTCGTGCGCACGCATGCCTCGCCTGCGCTGGTCGATGCCTGCATCGCGCCGGAGTTCTACCTGCGCGCGACGCCGCTGACAACGGCGACCGGCGCGCTCGCCGCGCTCGGCCGCCGCCACCTCGACGGCCCGGCCGATGAAGCGCGTGCGCTCGCGCTGGCCCTCGACGTGGCCGACCGCATCGCCTACGAGGGCGGCAGGACCACCACCCGCACCAGCGCCGCCGAGGCGCTCGCGCTCGGTGCCGGCGTCTGCCAGGACCAGGCGCATGTCTTCATCGCCGCCTGCCGCGCCGCCGGCGTGCCGGCGCGCTATGTCAGCGGCTATTTCCACGCGCCCGAAGCGCCCAGCCTCGCAAGCCATGCCTGGGTCGACGTCTGCGTCGACCGGGCCGCGAGGCGCTGGCTCAGCGTCGACATCACGCACCGCTGCCTGATGGACGAGCGCCACGTGCGCCTGGCCGTCGGCCCCGACTACGCCGCCTGCTCGCCGATCCGCGGCGTGCGCGAAGGCGGCGGCGACGAGACGATGCGGGTCAGCGTGGACATCGGCGTCCTGCCCGACGTCCCCGAGACCCTTCCCGAAACCGCCGTGCTCACCGCCCAGGAGCCTTGAATGTCCATCCATGTCGCGCTCAACCACGTGACCCACTACCGGTACGACCGGCCGATCAACCTGGGCCCGCAGACCATCCGGCTGCGGCCGGCGCCGCATTCGCGCACCCGGGTGCTGAGCTACTCGATGCGCATCGAGCCGGCAACGCACTTCATCAACTGGCAGCAGGATCCGCAGTCGAACTACCTGGCCCGGCTGGTGTTCCCGGACAAGACCACGTCGTTCCGCATCGAGGTCGACCTGGTGGTCGAGATGTCGGTGCTGAACCCGTTCGATTTCTTCCTCGAACCGGCGGCCGAGCATTTCCCGTTCGAGTACGACGCGTCGCTCGCGACCGAGCTGGAGCCGTACCGCCACAAGGCGCCGCTGACGCCGGCCTTCGAGAAGTACCTGGCCAGCATCTCGCGCGAGAAGATGCAGACCACCAACTTCCTGGTCGCGCTGAACCAGCGGCTGCAGAAGGACATCGGCTACCTGATCCGCATGGAGCCGGGTGTGCAGACGCCGGAGCAGACGCTGGTCAATGCGAGCGGCTCGTGCCGCGACTCCGGCTGGCTGCTGGTGCAGATCCTGCGCCACCTGGGCTTCGCGTCGCGCTTCGTGTCGGGCTACCTGATCCAGCTGAAGAGCGACGTGAAATCGCTCGACGGCCCGAGCGGCACCGAGGTCGACTTCACCGACCTGCATGCCTGGTGCGAGGTCTACCTGCCGGGCGCCGGCTGGATCGGCCTGGACCCGACGTCGGGCCTGCTGGCCGGCGAGGGCCACATCCCGCTCGCGTGCTCGCCGGAACCGTCGTCGGCCGCGCCGGTGAGCGGCGCGCTGGACGAGTGCGAGACCGAGTTCGAGCACACGATGAAGGTCACGCGCATCTGGGAGGCGCCGCGCGTGACGCTGCCGTACAGCGATGCGCAGTGGGGCGAGATCGAGGCGATGGGCCACCGCGTCGACGACGACCTGCGCCGCCACGACGTGCGGCTGACGCAGGGCGGCGAGCCGACCTTCGTCTCGGTGGACGACCGCGACGGCGCCGAATGGAACACCGACGCGATGGGGCCGACCAAGCGGCTGCTGAGCGCCGACCTGATGGACAGGCTGCGCCGCAAGTACGGCGACGGCGGGCTGCTGCACTACGGCCAGGGCAAGTGGTACCCGGGCGAGCAGCTGCCGCGCTGGTCGCTGAACCTGTTCTGGCGCAAGGACCGCGAACCGGTGTGGACGCACCCCGAGCTGTTCGCCGACGAACACAAGGACTACGGCGTCACCGACGTGCAGGCGCAGAAGTTCCTCGAGGGCGTCGCGCAGCGCCTCGGGCTGGACGGCAAGCATGTGTTCCCGGCCTATGAGGACGTCTGGTACTACCTGTGGCGCGAGCGCAAGCTGCCGGCCAACGTCGACCCGTTCGATGCGAAGCTCTCCGATGCGCTGGAGCGTGAGCGCCTGCGCAAGGTGTTCACCCAGGGCCTCGACAAGGTGGTCGGGCATGTCTTCCCGATCGCCCGCAACCCGGCGAAGAACGGCCCGCGCTGGCAGACCGGCCCGTGGTTCCTGCGCGCCGAGCGCTGCTACCTGATCCCGGGCGATTCGGCGATGGGCTACCGGCTGCCGCTCGATTCGCAGCCCTGGGCCAGGGACGCCGACCTGCCATGGGTGCATCCGCCAGATCAATCGCAGCCGTTCGCGCCGCTGCCGCCGTACCGCCGGCTGCGCCATGCGCAGGGTGGGAG
>NZ_JBFUFP010000379.1:0-4798 GCF_056403375.1 Rhizobacter sp. P2_H2 | reverse complement strand
GCCGTGGCCGCGCTACTGGACCGCCTTCGACGTGGTCTCCAACCTGCTCGGCTACATGCCGCTCGGCGCGCTGGTGGTGGGTGCGCTGGTGCGCTCCGGGCGGCGCGTGTCGATCGCCTTCGTCGCGGCGCTGCTGGCAGGCTCGTTGCTGTCGTTCGCGATGGAGAGCCTGCAGAACTGGCTGCCGCAGCGCGTGCCGTCCAGCCTCGACTGGGTGCTGAACGCCGCCGGCACGCTGGCCGGCGCGCTGGTCGCGGTGGCGGTGCACGCGCTCGGCGGCATCGACCGCTGGCAGACGCTGCGCGACCGCTGGTTCGTGAGCCGCATCACCGGCGGGCTGCTGCTGTTGCTGCTGTGGCCGATCGGCCTGCTGTTCCCGACGCCGGTGCCGCTCGGCCTCGGCCAGGTGCTGGTGCGATTGCAGGAGCTGGCCGCCGAGGCGCTGGCCGGCACGCCGTGGTCGGCGTGGACCGAAGACTGGGCCGATGCGAGCGTCGCGATGACGCCGTTGTCGCGCGGCAGCGAGCTGCTCGCGATCCTGCTCGGCCTGCTGGCGCCGTGCCTGGTCGCGTACACCATCGTGCGCCCGGGCTGGCGCCGCGCGGCGATGGTGCCCGGCGCGGCCGCGCTCGGCTTCGCGACGACCACGCTGTCGACGGCGCTGAACTTCGGCCCGCAGCATGCGCTGGCCTGGCTGACGCCGCCTGCCTTGCCGGGGCTGCTGAGCGGTGCGATCGCCGGGCTGCTGCTGCTGCGCATCCCGCGCCGCGGCGCGGCCGGGCTCGGCCTGGTGGTCGTGACGGCGCTGGTCGCGCTGGTGGCGCAGGCGCCGACCGATCCCTACTTCGCCGAGAGCCTGCAAGGCTGGGAGCAGGGACGCTTCATCCGCTTCCATGGCCTCGCGCAATGGGTCGGCTGGTTGTGGCCGTACGCGGCGCTCGTCTACCTGCTCGCCCGCGTGGCCGCCAGGGACAGCATCGAGCGGGCCGCTGCGGCAGGTCCGTAAAATGCGCCGATGACCTATTTCAAGCGCCACATCTTCTTCTGCCTGAACCAGCGCGACAAGGGCGAAGACAGCTGTGCCAACCACCATGCGCAGGCCGGCTTCGAGCGCTGCAAATCGCGCACCAAGGCCGAGAAGCTGGCCGGTCCCGGCGGCGTGCGGGTCAACAAGGCGGGTTGCCTCGATCGCTGCGCCGGCGGGCCGGTGGCGGTCGTGTACCCCGAAGCCGTCTGGTACACCTATGTCGACGATGCCGACATCGACGAGATCGTCGAGTCGCATCTGAAGAACGGCGTGGTGGTCGAGCGGCTGCTGCTGCCCGATTCGGTCGGACGCTGACCGGGCCGTGCAGATGAATGCGAAGACCGTCAAGCAGCTGACACCGGGCCCCGCGGGCGCGCTCGAATGCGCGCTCGACCGCCCCGAGGGCGAGCCGCGCGGCGTGGCGGTGGTCTGCCATCCGCACCCGCAGCAGGGCGGCACGATGGACAACAAGGTGGTGCAGACACTGGCGCGCGCCTTCCTGCAGCTGGGCTACCGCACCGTGCGCTTCAACTTCCGCGGCGTGGCGGCCTCCGAAGGCGCGTGGGACGAAGGCCAGGGCGAGATCGACGATGCGCTGGCGGTGATCGCCGCGCACCGCGACCCGGCGCTGCCGCTGGTGCTGGCGGGCTTCTCGTTCGGCGGCTACGTCGCGTCACAGGCGGCCGCGCGCCTGCCCGATGATGCGAAGGCCGAGCGGCTGGTGCTGGTCGGGCCGTCGACGCAGAAACAGAAGGTCGCGCCGGTGCCGGAGGAAACTTTGGTGATCCACGGCGAATCCGACGAGATCGTGCCGCTGTCGGCCACCCTCGACTGGGCACGGCCTCAATCCCTGCCGGTGGTGGTGATCCCCGGCGTGGGCCATTTCTTTCACGGGCAGCTGGCGCTGCTGAAGAACCTGGTGGTGCGGTCCTGGCATCGTTGATGCCCGGGCTTCGCGCACCAGCCAACCTGATTCCGACGTTCATGAAAAGACTGTTTGCCCTCGTGCTGGCGCTTGGCGCCGCTGCCGTCTCGTCCGTTTCCTACGCGCAGGCGCCCCAGCCGCCGGAGATCGCGGCCAAGAGCTACATCCTGCTCGATGTGACCACCGGCCAGACGCTCGCCGAGCGCGAGGCGGATGCGCCGGCCGACCCGGCCTCGCTGACCAAGCTGATGACCGCCTACCTGGCGTTCGCCGCGCTGCGCGACCACAAGTTGACGCTGGAGCAGACGCTGCCGGTGTCGCTGCGCGCCTGGCAGGAGCGCAAGGGCGGCGGCTCGCTGATGTTCATCGAGCCGCGCAGCGCGCCGAAGGTCGACGACCTGCTGCGCGGGCTGATCGTCAACTCCGGCAACGACGCCGCGGTGGTGCTGGCCGAGGGCGTCGGCGGCACGCTCGACCAGTTCATCGAGCTGATGAACCGCCAGGCCCAGGCCTTCGGCCTGAAGAACACGCAGTTCAAGAACGCCACCGGCCTCACCGAGCCGGGCCACAAGAGCACGGCGCGCGACGTGGCCGTGATCGCGAGTCGCATCATCCGCGACTTCCCCGAGTACTACCCGATCTACTCGATCAAGAAGTACCACTACGAGGGCGCGCCGATCAGCAACGAGAACAACCGCAACGTGCTGCTGACGCGCGACCCGACCGTCGACGGCATGAAGACCGGCTACACCGAGGCCGCCGGCTACTGCATGGTGGTCTCGGCGCAGCGCGACTTCCCGAACCTCGCGGTCAACGGCGCCGGCGGCGGCAAGCGGCGCCTGCTCAGCGTGGTGCTGAACGCGGCCTCGATGGATGCCCGCGCGAACGAGAGCCAGAAGCTGCTGAACTGGGGCTTCCAGGCCTTCGACACGGTGCGCCTGTTCGAAGGCTCGAAGGCGGTGGCCACGGTGCAGGTCTGGAAGGGCACGGCGCGCGAGGCCCAACTGGGCGCGGCGAACGGGGTCTTCGTCAGCGTGCCCAAGGGCGAGGGCGCGAAGCTGCAGACGAAGATCGAGCGCACCGATCCGCTGGTCGCGCCGCTCGCTCAGGGCCAGCGCGTCGGCACGCTGAAGGTGACCACCTCGACCGGGGCGCCGGTGGCCGAGTTGCCGCTGGTCGTGCTGACCGGCGTCGAGCAGGCCGGCATCTTCGGCCGCGCCTGGGATGCCCTGCGGCTGTGGATCAAGTAAGCTCATCCGTTCCCACTGCATCCGTCCTCGGGAGCCCGCATGCAAGCCCTGCCTGACACCCTGTGCTACCTCAACGGCGAGTACGGTCCGCTGCGCGACGCCAAGGTGTCGGTGCTGGACCGCGGCTTCGTCTTCGGCGACGGCATCTACGAGGTCGTGCCCGTCTACGGGCGCCGCCTGTTCCGCTTCGACGAGCACCTGGCGCGCCTGAACCGCAGCCTGGGCAAGGTGCGCATCGCGAGCCCGTTCGACCGCGCCCAATGGCTGGAACGCTGCCGCAGGCTGATCGATGCGCAGGCGGCCGACGACCAGCTGCTCTACATCCAGGTCACGCGCGGCGTGGCGGTGCGCGACCACGTGATGCCGCCCGATCTGACACCGACGGTGTTCATGATGGCCAACCCGATGAAGCCGGCCGGCGCCGAACAGCGCCACCACGGCGTCGCCTGCGTCACGGCGCGCGACTTCCGCTGGGAGCGCGGCGACATCAAGTCGACCTCGCTGCTCGGCAACGTGCTGGCGCGCCAGATCTCGGCCGACCACGGCGCCGTCGAGACCATCATGTTCCGTGACGGCTTCCTGACCGAGGCCTCGTCCAGCAACGTGTGGGTCGTGCACGAGGGCGCGGTGCTGGGCGCCCCGAAGAGCGAGCACGTGCTCGAGGGCATCCGCTACGAGCTGATCCGCGAGCTGTGCGAGGAAGCCGGCATCGGCTACAACCTGCGCCCGATCTCCGAGGCCGAGGTGCTGGGCGCCGACGAGCTGATGCTGAGCTCGGCCACCAAGGAGGTGCTGGCGGTGACGCAGGTCGACGGCGAGGCCGTGGGCCATGGGGCGTTGCGCGGCAAGCCCGGCCCGATCTACGCGAAGCTGTATGAGGCCTACCAGCGGGCCAAGACGGTGCAGTCGATTTGAATTTTCCGCAGGCCGCCCCATCTGCGACGGCATGAACGCCACGATGCAAGACATTCCGCCCGACCAGTCGCTGATCGAATACCCGTCGCGCTTCCCGATCAAGGTGATGGGCACGAACGCCGACGGCTTCGTCCATGCGATCACGACGATCGCGAAACAGTTCGACCCCGAATTCGACGCGTCCACCGTCGAGATCCGCCCGAGCAGCGGCAACAAGTACCTGGGCGTGACGGTCACCGTCACCGCCACCAGCCGCGAGCAGCTCGACGAGCTGTACCGCACGCTGTCGACGCACCCGATGGTCAAGGTGGTGCTTTGATGTCGGTCCAGTGACGTGCCTGCGCTGCTGAAGCTGCTCGGCCCGACCGACTACGCGGCGGCCGGGCAGGCGATGCGTGAGTTCACCGAGCGCCGCACCGCCGACACGCCGGACGAGATCTGGCTGTGCGAGCACCCGCCCGTCTACACGCAGGGGCTGGCCGGCAAGGCCGAGCACGTGCTGGACGCGCACGGCATCCCGGTGGTGCAGACCAACCGCGGCGGCCAGGTCACCTACCACGGCCCCGGCCAGGTGGTCGCCTACCCGCTGATCGACCTGCGCCGGCTGGGCATCTACGTGAAGGAATACGTCTACCGGCTGGAGCACTGCGTCATCAAGACGCTCGAAGGCTTCGGCATCAC
>NZ_JBFUFP010000378.1:0-4801 GCF_056403375.1 Rhizobacter sp. P2_H2 | reverse complement strand
GCGAAGGCCACCGCGATCACGACGACGCTCGGGGTGGGGGCGTCGGGCACGCTGCTGCTGTCGGTGTGGCAGGTGCAGGAGCAGCTGCAGCGCAACCGCACCGACCAGCAGACCGAGGCGCGCGTGCTGTTCACCGAGGTGTCGAAGGCGCTGCAGGATTTCAACGGCCGCTGCCCGAAGGTGGCCGAGCACGTGGTGACGCAGGCCTCGCTGCTGTTCGACCTGCGTGGCAGCCCGGCGCTGCGGCCGCTGGAGYGCGCCGGCGTCGAGCGGCTGGCCGGCCGCATCGCCGACGAATGCCGCAAGGATGCCGACCCGAGCGCCGACTGCGTGGCCGCCAGCCAGCGCCTGCGCAACGACCTGTGCGCGGTGGTGCAGAAGCCGCCGACCGAGAACACCGCGTTCAGCTACTGGCACCCGGGCACGTCGCCCGACGAGCAGGCGGTGGCGGCCAGGCGCATCTGGCTCGCGCTGACCGGGCGCGCGTCGCAGCTCGCGAGCGCGGCGCAGGGGGAGTTGCCCGTGCCGCCGCCGCCGGTCGCTGCGGCCCCTGCCGATTCGCCGCAGACCTCACCGCAGAAGGCGAGCCTGGCCGCCTGCCGGCAGGGCCTGGACCAGGGCGATG
Organism: Rhizobacter sp. P2_H2; assembly: GCF_056403375.1. Lineage (NCBI taxonomy): Bacteria > Pseudomonadati > Pseudomonadota > Betaproteobacteria > Burkholderiales > Sphaerotilaceae > Rhizobacter > Rhizobacter sp. P2_H2. The sequence goes on along the minus strand of NZ_JBFUFP010000378.1, from coordinate 4,176 downwards.
GGCGCAGCACGCTGTACATCGAGATCTACGACGAGAGCTCGCGCGAGGCAGCGAGCGCGCTGCGCCAGGCGATCCAGCAGGAGGCGGATGTGCTGGTGCAGGTGGCGCCGATCGACAACGCGGCGCGCAATGCCGAGCTGCGCCAGCAGCGCCGCCCGGTGCCGTGGCCGGTGCCGACCTTCGTGCTGCACGACCCGTCCGGCCGCGAGTGCGCGCTGGCGCTGTCGCGCTTCGTCGGCGAGCCGTGGGTTACGCCGCAGCGCATCGACGGCGTGTGGATCCGCGAGCGGCGGCGCTCGGCGGTGCCGCGCCCCGGCGTGATCGAGCTGTGGCTGCCGCCGGTGCTGGTGGCGGGGCAGTCGGCCGAGCCCTGAGGCCTCGACCGGATCAGGCCAGGCGCAGCAGGCGGCGCAGGCCCCAGGCGAACAACGCCAGTGCCACCGGCAGCGCGAGTGGGTTGCCGATCGTGTCGGCCAGCCACTGGCCGTCGGCGCTCGCCATCCACAGCACGCCGCCGTTGAACGCCGCATGCAGCAGCACGCACGGCCACAGCGAGCGCGTGCGCTGGTACGCGAGCCCGAGCACCAGCCCGGTACTGAGGCCGACGAAGAACTGGTAGATGTTGAAGTGCGCGAGGCCGAACAGCGCGGCCGAATGCACGATCGCGGTGGACGGCGGGTAGCGCAGCAGCAGACCGCGCAGGATCAGGCCGCGGAACAGCATCTCCTCGAGCACCGGCGCCAGCACGCAGGCCGACAGCGTGGCCGCGAACGTGCCGTCGACCGCGTGCGCGAACCACTCCGCCTCCCAGGCCGACAGCGGCAGCAGCGACTGCAGCAGCCAGTCCATCCAGCCGTTCACCGACCACAGCAGCGGCAGCAGTGCGAGCAACGGCGCCGCGCTGGCGAGCAGCGTGTGCAGCGGCGGCGCCGGCGCGTCGTGCAGCAGCTGCGCGTGCGTGAGCCCGCGCCAGGCGAGCAGCGTCGACACGACGATGCCGGTGGCCAGCACGCGCGTCAGCTCGCCGAGCTGCGCCTCGCTCAGCGCCAGCGTGTCCTGCAGGTCCATCAGCACACCGCCGAGCAGCATCTCCAGCAGCACGAAGGCGAGCACCGTCAGGATCGCGGCGCCCAGCCCGTAGGGCAGGGTCTCGGGGCTGCGCCCGCTCATTCGCCGAGCACCCGCAGGATCTCGCTGCCGTACGCCTCCAGCTTCTTCGCGCCGACGCCGCTGATGTGGCCCAGCGCCTCCAGCGACGACGGCTGTGCACGCGCCATCTCGGCGAGCGTCGCGTCGTGGAAGATCACGTAGGCCGGCAGCCCGTGCTCGCGCGCGACCTCGGCGCGCCACGCCTTCAGCGCGGCGAAGCGCTGCAGCCCGTCATCGTCCAGCGGTACCGGCGGCGGCTTGTCGCGCCCGCCCTTGGTCGTGCCGTTCTTGCCCTTGGTGCTGCCGCGGCGCGCCTTCGGCGTCTCGCTCGCCTCGCGCAGCAGCAGCGTCACCTCGCCGCGCAGCACCTCGCGCGCGCTCGGCGCCAGCTCCAGCGTGTTGTATTCGCCCTCGGTGCGCAGGTGGCCGAGCGCGATCAGCTGGCGCAGCACCGCGCGCCACTGCACCTCGCTCAGGTCGGCGCCGATGCCGAAGGTCGACAGCGACTGGTGGCGGTACTGCGTCACCTTGTCGGTGGTCTTGCCGCGCAGCACGTCGATCAGGTGGCCGGCGCCGAACCGCTGGCCGTGGTTCTGGTGGAAGCGGTAGATGCAGCTGAGCGCCTTGCGCGCCGGCTCGGTCGCGTCCCAGGTGGCGGGCGGGTGCAGGCAGTTGTCGCAGTTGCCGCAGGGCTCGCTCGCCTCGCCGAAGTAGGCGAGCAGCCGCACGCGGCGGCAATCGTGCGCCTCGGCGAGGGCCAGCAGCGCGTCGAGCTTGGCGCGCTGGCCGCGCTTGAACTCCTCGCCGGCCGGGCTCTCGTCGATCATGCGGCGCTGGTTCACCACGTCGGCCAGGCCGTAGGCCATCCAGGCATCGGCCGGCAGCCCGTCGCGGCCGGCGCGGCCGGTCTCCTGGTAGTAGCCCTCGATGTTCTTCGGCAGGTCGAGGTGGGCGACGAAGCGCACGTCGGGCTTGTCGATGCCCATGCCGAACGCGACGGTCGCCACCATCACGACGCCATCCTCGCGCAGGAAGCGGTCCTGGTGGCGCTTGCGCACGTCGGCGTCCATGCCGGCGTGGTACGGCAGCGCGTTGATGCCCTCGGTCTTCAGCCAGTCGGCGGTCTCGTCGACCTTCTTGCGCGACTGGCAGTACACGACGCCGGCATCGCCCTCGTGCTCGTCGGTGACGAAGCGCAGCAGCTGCGCACGGGCGTTGTCCTTCTCGACGATGCCGTAGCGGATGTTCGGCCGGTCGAAGCTGCTGATGAAGACGCGCGCCTCCTGCAGCTGCAGCCGCTCGATGATGTCGGCGCGGGTCAGGTCGTCGGCGGTGRCCGTGAGCGCGATGCGGGGCACGCCCGGGTAGCGCTCGTGCAGCACGTTCAGCGAGAGGTAGTCCTCGCGGAAATCGTGGCCCCACTGGCTCACGCAATGCGCCTCGTCGATCGCGAACAGGCTCAGCAGCCCGCGCTCGTGCAGCGAATCGAGCTGCGCGAGGAAGCGCGGCGTCGTGATGCGCTCCGGCGCGGCGTACAGCATCACGAGGCGGCCGCTCATCATCTCGCGCTCGATCTTCTGGGTCTCGTCGAGCGTCAGCGTCGAGTTCAGGAACGAGGCATGCACGCCGGCCTCTTCGAGCGCGCCGACCTGGTCGTGCATCAGCGCGATCAGCGGGCTGACGACCAGCGCCACGCCGCGGCCGGCGCGGTGCCTGGCGATCGCCGGCACCTGGTAGCACAGGCTCTTGCCGCCGCCGGTGGGCATCAGCACCAGCGCATCGCCGTCGGCGGCGACGTGGTCGACGATGGATTCCTGGGCGCCGCGGAATGCGGTGTAGCCGAACACCTCCTGCAGGATCTGCAGCGGTGCGGTGGAGGGTTCGGGGGTCACGGGCGGGGCGGAGGGCGAGGCGAGGCCGCGATGTTACTAGGGCCTGTCAACACGACGGGTTTCTGGCACCCTTGCGCCTTCACCAGGAGACTGCCGATGACCGACATCCACACGCCGCGCGCCGACCAGCTGCGGCAGCTGTTGATCCGCAACTTCGAGACCACCCCGCGCACGCACGATGTGCGCGAACCGCTGTACGACTCGATGACCGGGCGGCTGGCCAAGGGCACCGCGGCGCTGAAGCTGGGCGCGAGCATCGACGTGGTGCCGCCTGGCAAGCGCAGCTGCCCGTACCACTTCCACTATGCGCAGGAGGAGATGTTCATAGTGCTCGAGGGCGAGGGCACGCTGCGCGTGGCCGGCGAGCACCTGGCGCTGGCGGCCGGCGACGTGGTCTTCATCCCGCCGGGGCCGGCCTACCCGCACCAGATCATCAACACATCCGATGCGCCGCTGAAGTACCTGTCGATCAGCACCAAGGACAGCCCGGAGGTGGTGGAGTACCCCGATTCGGGCAAGTACCTGGCGACGGCGACGCGCGACGGCGATCCGTACGGCTTCGGGCGGATGCACCGGGCCGACACGGACCTGGAGTATTGGGACGGGGAGCCCTGATCAGCCCTTGCGGACCTGCGCGTCGGTCTTCTGGCGGTGGATCTTGCGGCTCTGCTTGTTCTCGGCGTGCTGGATGCCGCGCTCCTCGGCGGCACCGACATGGCCGTCGCGGGCGGCCGCTGCTTCCTTGTGGTCGACGTGCGCCTGGCCGCGCTCGAGCTTCGACACCTCGTGGTTCGTCAGCGAGCCGTTGCGCACGCCGGCCTCGACGCGCTTTTCCTGGTTGACGTTGCGTTGCACRTCGGCCTGCATGCGCTGCGACGAGACGGAATTCGGGTTGCCGGTGACGCCGTTGTGCTTGGCGGCGGCGATGTCGCGGCTGGTCTTGTTCTGGGCGGCTTCGAGGCGGGCCTTCTCGGCCGGCGTCAGCTTGCCGTCCTTCAGGGCCTGCGCCTGCAGCTTGTCGACATGGCTTTCCTCGCGCTCCAGCTTGCCCGCTTCCTGGGTGGTCAGCTGGCCGCTCTTCAGGCCTTGCTCGATGCGCTCCTGCTGGTTCACGTCGCGCTGGACGCTGCCGGCC
>NZ_JBFUFP010000377.1:0-4816 GCF_056403375.1 Rhizobacter sp. P2_H2 | reverse complement strand
CGCATCATGGGCATGGGCCCGGCACCGGCCACGCGGCGCGTGCTGGCGTTGACCGGCCTGAAGCTCGACCAGATCGACGTGATCGAATTGAACGAGGCGTTCGCCGCGCAAGGCCTGGCGGTGCTGCGCGACCTCGGCCTGAAGGACGACGACGCGCGCGTCAACCCGAACGGCGGCGCGATCGCGCTCGGCCACCCGCTCGGCGCGAGCGGCGCGCGGCTGGTGACGACCGCGGTGAACCAGCTGCACCGCAGCGGCGGCCGCTACGCGCTGTGCACGATGTGCATCGGCGTGGGCCAGGGCATTGCGGTGGTGATCGAGCGGGTCTGACCCACATCCGTTCGCCCTGAGCTTGTCGAAGGGCCGGACTGAGCCCACGTCCGTTCGGGCTGAGCCTGTCGAAGCCTGGCGCGCTTCGGGCACAACCCTTCGACGGACGGGCCCTCGACAAGCTCGGTCCCTGCTCAGGGCGAACGGTGTTTATTTGCACGCCGCCAGCGCGGCCACAGCAGGTTCAGCGCCAGCCCTGCCATCACCAGCCCGGCGGCGACCAGTTTCCACGCCGGCAGCGATTCGCCCAGCCACCACGCCGACGCGGCCATGCCGAACACCGGCACCAGCAACGCCATCGGCGTGATGGTGGCCGCCGGGTGGCGCGCCAGCAGCCAGCCCCAGGCCGCGTAGCCGAACAGCGTGTTGCCGACCGATTGCCACAGCACCGAGGCCCAGGTCACCGCATCGGCCTGGCGCAGGCCGGCCTCGATCGCCGCGCTGCCTTCGAAGCACCACGACAGGACGAACAGCGGCGGCACCGCGAACGCGCTGGTCCAGACGACGTAGGCCAGCATGTTCACGCGGCCGGCCGCGCGGCTGACGATGTTGCCGCCGGCCCACGACAGCGCGGCGAACAGCACCATCAGCACGCCGGCCACCGTGGTGTCGCCGCCGGTGTGTGAACCGCTGGTGTGTGAAGCGATAACGACGATGCCGGCCGCCGCCAGCAGAAGCGCCACCCACTGGAACGGGCGCACCACCTCGCCGCTGCCGCGCATCGCCAGGCCGATCGTGAAGAACACCTGCGTCTGCACGACCAGCGACGCGAGCCCCGGCGTGATGTGCCCGCGCATCGCGAGGTACAGCACGCCGAACTGGCCGACGCCGATCAGCAGCCCGTAGGCCGCGAGCTTGCGCCACGGCACCGCCGGGCGTGGCAGGAAGAACACCGCAGGCAGCAGCGCGAACGTGAAGCGCAGCGCGGCGAACAGCAGCGGCGGCAGGTGCGCGAGGCCGAGCTTGATGACGACGAAGTTGGTGCCCCAGACCGCGACGACCAGCAGCGCGAGGACGAAGTGCCGTGCCGGCAACGGAGCGCTCATGCGAGCACGACCCGGTTGCGCCCGGCGCCCTTGGCCGCACGCAGTGCCTGGTCGGCGCGCGCGATCGTCTCGGCCACCGATTCACCGGCCCGGTGCTCGGTGACGCCGGCCGAGAAGCTGACGTGCATCGGCGGCCCTTGCGCGTCGATCTGCATCGCGAAGATGCGTTCGCGCAGCCGCTCGAGCCCGAGGCGTGCGAGCGAGGCGCGGGTGTCCGACAGCAGCAGCAGGAACTGCTCGCCCTGCCAGCGCCCGAGCAGGTCGGAGATGCGGATCACGTTCAGTGCTTCTCGCGCGAAGCGCTTCAGCAGCCGGTCGCCGAACTCATGGCCTTGCTGGTCGTTGATCTTGCGGAAGCCGTCGAGGTCGATCATCGCGAGGCAGAAGGTGTAGCCGGAACGCACGCCGCGCTGGCGTTCCTGCTCCATCAACTCCTGCATGTGGCGGCGGTTGATCAGGCCGGTCATCTCGTCGCGGGTGGCGAGGTCCTGGATGCGCGCGAGCGCCACCGACAGCTCCTTCTTCTGCCGCCGCATGCGCTCGCGCAGGCGGCTGAGCTGCCCGGCCAGCACCGCGATGGCCGGCACCATGATCGCGATCATGATGAAGTGCCCCCATTCGACCGCCGGCTCGTAGGTGGCCGGGTCGTGCCAGGCCATCGCCGCCATCGTCGCGCCGAACAGCGCCACCGCGAACAGCGCGATGCGCATCACCTGGGCCGGCGGCAGCGCATACATGCTGAACATGAAGATCACCATCAGGATCGGAAAGGCGCCGCCGCGGCCCGCGCCGGCCAGTGCGTAGCCGGCCGCGCCGCAGACGATCGCGAACACCATCTGCGCCTGCGTCAGCGCCGGGTCGGGCAGCTTCAGGTTGAGGCCGCTGCGGATCACGCCGAAGAAGACCGCGAAGCCGCCGGCGAGCAGCACGCTCCACAGCGCGACGGGCCAGGCAGGCKCGAGGCCGGCGGCCACGAGGTACTGCATGTTGAGCACGCTGCCGAGCACCAGCAGCATCGCGACGCCGCATTGCACGAGCCGCAAGCGCTGCTTGGGTTCGGTGCCGAACACACGGTCGGCGAGAGGGGCGAGGACGGTCCGCACGGGGCGAGAGGTTATCAGCCCCGCAGCCCCCGGCCGCGCCATGTCACGGGTTCAATCGTTCCAGCGGGTTAACGCCAGTGCACCGAGCACCGTGCCGTCGATCGCGGCATCGCCGACCTGGCAGCGGTGGCCGGGCAGCGATTGCGCGAGCAGGGCGAGGTAGGCGGCATTGCGGGCGAGCGGGCCTTCGACGACGACCGGCGACGGGCCGGACAGCGCCAGCACGCGCTCGGCGGTCATCGTGGCGCAGTACTGCGCGGCCAGCGTCGCGCGCTGCGCCGGCGTGAGGCGCTGCACGGCCTGCGCGGTGACGTCGTCGCCACGGCAGACGATGCGCGGGCCGCCGCCGTCGGCCGAGGCCACGGCCTGGATGCCGGCCTCGGCCAGCGCCGGCAGGCACGCGAGGTCGGCCGCATCGGGATCGGCGCCGGCGCACAGGGCCGCATGGTCGCGCCCGCCCATGAAGCGTGCGGTGGGCACCAGGTCCTGCGCGACCGAGACGTTGGCAAGCATGTCGGCCGACAGGTCCAGCCGATCGACCGACCCGCCGCAGGCCATCACGACGGTCCAGGTGCCCGATGTCACGAGCGTCATCGCCGGCGAGCGCTTCAGGTGGCGCGCGAGGCAGGCATTGCTGTCGTGCACGCCGGCATGAATGAAGCCGTCAGCCGGCAGGCCGAGGCGCTTCGCCAGTTCGGGGCGCACCGGCCCGAGCACCTCCCACGCAGACCGCAGCGGCGCGAAGCGTCGATCCCAGCCTTCGGCCCGCGCGAGCCGCGACCAGCCGCGAGCGATCGGCGCCCACAGATGCGTGTGGCAGCCCAGTGAACTCGCCTCGCTCGCCGCAACCCCGCTCAATCGCCAGGCCCAGTACTGCGGATACGGCAGCAGCGTGGTCGCACGCGCGAACTCACTCGGGCATTCGCGCGACAGCCAGTACCACGGGCGCGCCGCATTGAGCCCCATTGGCAGATGCGGCGACAGCGTCTCGCGCAGGTCGCCCACGGCTTCCGCGTAAGCCTCCCGTTGATCGGCATAGCCGTCGAACTCGTAGTCGACGATCGGAAGCACGAGGCCGTTCGCATCGATCGCGGCGAAAGCGGCGCCGTGCGTGCTCGTGACGATGCGATCGACGTGGAACTCCACCGCCAGCGACGCGAGGCTGTCCCACAGCCACGCTTCGATGCCATCGGTGTCGAGAGCCGCATAGCCGGCGGGGCTGGTGACGCTGGCGTTGTCTTTCGTGCGGACGGCGAGGACACGATCGCTCGCGTCAAGGGCGCACAGCTTGACGTGGGTCTTGCCGATGTCGAGCACGACGGTAGCTGGTTGCTTCATCTGTCATTCGAGATGGAACATCGGCTGCAAAGCCACCACCTGAGGCGCCAGTGACGGCTCGACCTCCATCAGCCCCGCCATTTCCGCCCACCAGCGCTGCATCACCGGATGCGACGGCAACTCGGCCATCCGATGGTCGGAAGTACGGCGCAGCACCGCGAACAGCGCCAGGCTCTCTTCGTCGAGAAAGATGCTGTAGTCGCGCACGCCGGCTTCGTGCAGCAGGTTCGCGAGCTCGGGCCACAACGCATCGTGGCGGCGCTTGTACTCGGCCGCGCAGYCCGGCTTCAGGCGCATCCGGAACGCGACCTGCTCCATCACAGCAGCACCCGCGGGCCGCGCAGCAGCCGCGGCAGCACCATCGAGACGATCAGCAGCACACCGACGATCATCGCCATCACGATGCCCGAGATGTTGGCCATGCCGAGTGCGAACGTGAACAGGCCCAGCAGCAGCACGGACAGCAACACGCCGACGATGCTGCCGCGCCCACCTTCGATCGCGACACCGCCGAGGATCACCATCGTCACGGCATCCAGTTCCCAGCCGAGTGCGATGTTCGGGCGCGTGCTGCCGATGCGGCCGGTCAGCAGCACCGCGGCCAGTGCGGCCATCAGGCCCGCAAAGACGAACAGCGCGAAACGGTGGCGGTCGACCTCGATGCCGGAAAAACGCGAGGCGATCGGGTTGGCGCCGATCGCGACCAGGCGCCTTCCGGTGACCGTGCGATGCAGCAGCACGCCGACGGCCACGGCCATCACCAGCAGGATCGCGAACTCGATTGGCACGATCAGCCACGGCACCCCGATCAGGTCGCCCAGGTAGCCATTGCCCAGCACCGACAGCGCCTCGGGGTAGCCGGTGATCGCCTGGTCGCCCAGCACCACCAGCGCAATCCCCCGGTACAGCGACAGGCTGCCGATCGTCACGACGATGGACGGCAAGCGGTACGCGGTGACGAGCCAGCCGTTCAATGCGCCCGCCGCGGCACCGGTGCCG
>NZ_JBFUFP010000376.1:0-4822 GCF_056403375.1 Rhizobacter sp. P2_H2 | reverse complement strand
ATGTCGATCTTCGTGACCTCGCCGAGCACGGTGACGCTGCCGGTGCGCATGTACATGTATGCGACCGAATCGATCGACCCGCTGATGGCCGCGGTGTCGGCGCTGATGGTCGGCGTGACGGCCTTCGCGATGGTGCTGCTCGATCGCGTCTACGGGCTCGACCGCGTGCTGGTGGGGCGCCGATGATGAGCACGCATCGACCGCTGCTGGTGCGCCTGGCCGAGACCGACCGTGCGAGCGTCGCCTTCACGCTCGACGGCGAACCGGCCACCGCGCTCGAGGGCGACACCGTGCTGACCGCGGTGCTGACGCAGCACGACCGCCTGCGGCGCAATGAGTTCAGCCACGCGCCGCGGGCAGGCTTCTGCCTGATGGGCGCCTGCCAGGACTGCTGGATCKCGACGGCCGACGGCGAGCGGCTGCGCGCCTGCGCCACCTTCATCGCGCCGGGCATGGCCTTGCTGAGCGACGGGGAGGGCACATGACGGCGCCCGTGATCGTCGGTGCCGGCCCGGCCGGCGTGCGCGCGGCGCAGGCGCTGGTCGCGCACGGCCTGCGGCCGGTGCTGATCGACGAGGCACCGCGTGCCGGCGGGCAGATCTACCGGCGCCCGCCCGCGCACTTTCGCCGCACGGCCGCCGCGCTGTACGGCACCGAGGCTGCGCGCGCGAGCGCCTTGCATGCCACGGCCGACGGCCTCGCCGACCGCATCGACCACCGGCCCGACAGCCTGGTGTGGAACGCGCAGGGCGGCATGCTCGACGTGCTGCACCGCGGCCGCATCGAGCGCGTGCCGTACCAGGGCCTGATCGTCGCGACCGGCGCCACCGACCGCGTGCTGCCGGTGCCGGGCTGGACGCTGCCGGGCGCCTTCACRCTGGGCGGTGCGCAGGTGGCGCTGAAGTTCCAGGGCTGCGCGATCGGCGAGCGTGTCGTGCTGATGGGCAGCGGGCCGCTGCTGTACCTCGTCGCGTACCAGTATGCGAAGGCGGGTGCGCAGGTCGCGGCGGTGCTCGACAGCGCGCGGCTGGTCGACCAGCTCGCCGCGCTGCCGCTGATGCTGACGCAGCCGTCGACGCTGATGAAGGGCGCGTGGTACGTGGCCTGGCTGCACGCGCACCGCGTGCCGATCCTGCGCGGTGCGCGGCCGCTGCGGATCGCCGGCGGCGAGCGGGTCGAGGCGGTGCAGTTCGAGCACCGCGGCCAGGCCCGCACGATCGAGTGCGATGCGGTCGGCATGGGCCATGCGCTGCGCCCGGAGACCCAGCTCGCCGACCTGCTCGGCTGCGGCTTCGCGTTCGACGCGTTGCAGCGCGCGCACCTGCCGCTGCGCGATGCGGCCGGCCGCAGCAGCGTGGCCGGCGTGTACCTGGCCGGCGACGGGGCCGGGATCCTCGGTGCCGACGCCGCGGAATGGGCCGGCGAGCGCGCTGCACTGGCGCTGCTGGAAGACCGCAGCATCCCTGTCGACGCCGCGCGGGCGCGGGCGCTGGAGCAGCGCCTGGCCGGCATCCGGCCGTTCCGCCGCGGGCTCGAACGCGCCTTCCCGTTCCCGGCCGACTGGGCAGCGCGTGCCGATGACGAACTCGTCGTCTGCCGCTGCGAGAACGTCACCGCCGGCCAGCTGCGCGCGACCGTGCGCGAGACCGGTGCCGACGACATCAACCGGCTGAAGGCGCTGTCGCGCGTCGGCATGGGGCGCTGCCAGGGGCGCATGTGCGGCGTCGCGGCAGCCGAGGTACTGGCGCAGGCCTGCGGCCGGCCGGTCGGCGAGGTCGGGCGCCTGCGCGGACAGGCGCCGATCAAGCCGGTGCCGTTCGTGGCGCTGCGCGAAGCGGAGGTCACCCGATGACGGCCCGGCGGATCGTCACCGATGTCGCGATCGTCGGCGGCGGCATCGTCGGCAGCTCGGCCGCGCTCGCGTTGCGCCGCATGGGGCTCAAGGTGGTGCTGCTGGAGCGCGACCTGTGCGGCTCGCGCTCCAGCGGCGTCAACTACGGCGGCGTGCGGCGGCAGGGCCGGCCGCTGTCGCAGCTGCCGCTCGCGCAGCGTGCACACGAGCTGTGGGGCCGCTTGCCGGAGCTGATCGGCACTGACGGCGAATATGTGCGCAGCGGCCATTTCAAGATCGCGCGCAGCGCGGCCGACATGGCCTCGCTGGAGCGCTACCGCGCGATGACCCAGGGCTTCGACCTCGAGCTGGAGCTGGTCTCCGGTGAGCGCCTGCGCGCGCTGTGCCCGTGGCTGGGCCCGAAGGCGGTCGGCGGCTCGCTGTGCCGCGACGACGGCCAGGCCAATCCGCGGCTGGTCTCGCCCGCGTTCGCGCGCGCCGCCGAGCGGGCGGGGGCCGTGGTGCTGGAACGCACGCCGGTCGACGAAGTGATCGGCGACCGCAATGGGTTCACGCTGAGGTCCGGAACCACGCTGGAGGTGCACGCGCCGCTGTTGCTGAACTGCGCCGGCGCCTGGGCCGGGCAGCTCGCGGCGCAGTTCGGCGAGCCGGTGCCGATGCGCTCCGGCCACCCGGCGATGGCCGTCACCGAGCCGCTGCCGCCCCTGATGGACTGGAGCCTCGGCGTCGAGGGCGGGAGCATCTACTGCCGGCAGGTGGCGCGCGGCAACCTGGTGCTGGGCGGCGGCTCGGGCCTCGCGCTCGATGCCGACCGTGCGCGCTCGGAGCGCGACGCGATCACCGCGCTGGCCGGCCAGGCGATCGAGCTGATCCCCGCGCTGCGCGATGCCCAGCTGATCCGCACCTGGAGCGGCACCGAAGGCTACCTGCCCGACCGCGAACCGGTGCTCGGCTGCAGCCGCACGATGCCCGGGCTGATCCACGGCTTCGGCTTCGCGGGGGCGGGCTTCCAGATCGGGCCGGCCGTCGGCGAGGTGCTGGCCGAGCTGGCCCGCGACGGACACACCAGCACGCCGATCGCCGCGTTCGGCATCGAGCGGTTTGCCGCACCCCCGACGCCGCCGGCTGCTTCCGCCCCCTCGTCACTTCCCGAGTTGTCTCATCGTTGAAAGGATCGACCATGCCAAGCACTTCCTCGCTCCGTGCCCGCCGTCTGCTGGTGGGAACCGTGGCCGCCGCTGCCGCGCTGCTGTCCGCCGGCGCCGCGCATGCACAGGCCAAGACGATCTACATCGGCATGAACGGCGGCACGATGGAGAAGGCGTACACCCAGTACGTGTTCCCCGCCTTCGAGAAGATGTACGGCGCCAAGGTCGTCGTCGTGCCGGGCACCTCGTCGGACATCCTCGCGAAGGCGCAGGCCAACAAGGACAAGCCGCAGATGCACGTGATGTTCCTCGACGACGGCATCATGGTGCGCGCGATCGGCATGGGGCTGTGCGAGAAGCAGCGGCCGAGCCCGGCGCTGAACGACCTGTACCCGGCCGCGCGCTTCAAGGGCGACATGGCCAGCGGCGTGAGCCTCGGGATGACGGGCCTCGCCTACAACAAGAAGATGTTCACCGAGAAGGGCTGGGCCGCGCCGACCTCGTGGATGGACCTCGCCGACCCGAAGTTCAAGGGCAAGGTGGTGTTCCAGTCGGTGGCGTCCTCGTCGTTCGGGCTGCACGGCTTCCTGATGTTCAACCGCATCCAGGGCGGCAACGACAAGAACGTCGAGCCCGGCTTCAAGGCTTGGCCGGACAAGATCGGCCCGAACGTGCTCGAGTACATCCCGAGCTCGGCCAAGCTCTCCGAGATGGTGCAGACCGGCGAGGCCGCGCTGTTCCCGCTGACGCCCACCGCGGTGGCGGCCCTCAAGGTGAAGGGCATCCCGGTGGAGTACGCGCAGCCCAAGGAAGGCTCGGTGGTGCTGATGGTCGGCCAGTGCGTGATCGCGAACAACAGCGAGCCCGAGCTGGCGCAGAAGCTCGCCGAGTTCCTGCTGAGCCCGCTGGCGCAGGCCAACGTGCTGCAGTACGGCAGCCAGATCCCGACCAACCCGAAGGCGCCCGCGGTCGGCGAGGGCGCGGCCCAGGTTGCGCAGATCTCTCAGTGGATGAAGAACGCGGTGACGCTCGACTGGGAGAGCATCAACGCGAACCGGCCCACCTGGAACGCGCGCTGGAACAAGACCATCGAGAAATGACGGCCCCCCAGTCGCTTCGCTCCTGCCCCCGAGGGGCGCCACCCCAGGGGCCCGGAAAAGCCGGTTCCCCGGGGCGTTGCTTGATCGTCAGATAGAGAGATCAGCGGCGCTCGTACTGTTGTTTTCCGAAGAGGGCGTTGCGCGCCTTCTCGTCGTTGAGCGGCTTGCGGTGCTCGGCCAGCACCGCGACGCCGCGTTGCACCGCGGGGCGGGCGGCGATCTCGTCGAACCAGCCTTTCAGGTGCGGGAAGTCGTTCCAGTCGATGCCCTGGTTCTTCCACGAGCGCAGCCACGGGAAGATCGCGATGTCGGCGATGCTGTACGCCGGGCCGGCGATGTATTTCGACTTCGCGAGCCGCTTGTCCATCACGCCGTAGAGGCGTTTCGCCTCGTTGGTGTAGCGGTTGATCGCGTACTCGATCTTCTCGGGCGCGTAGATGCGGAAGTGGTGCGCCTGCCCGAGCATCGGGCCGACGCCGCCCATCTGGAACATCAGCCATTCGAGCACCTGGTAGCGCTCGGTGGTGCCGGTGGGCAGCAGCTTGCCGGTCTTGCCCGCGAGGTACATCAGGATGGCGCCCGACTCGAACAGCGAGATCGGCTGGCCGTCCGGTCCGTCGGGGTCGACGATCGCCGGGATCTTGTTGTTCGGGCTGATCGCGAGGAATTCGGGTTTGAACTGATCGCCGGCCCCGATGTCCACCGCCGTCACCTTGTACGGC
>NZ_JBFUFP010000375.1:0-4830 GCF_056403375.1 Rhizobacter sp. P2_H2 | reverse complement strand
GCACCGGCGAGACCGATGCGCTGGTGGTGATGGGCGGTGCGGTGCTCAGCATCCCGCTGGTGGCCGCCTGCTTCGAGTTCGACTTCATGGGCGGCTCGATGGGCTCGGTGGTCGGCGAGCGCTTCGTGCGCGGCGTCGAGGCCGCGGTCGAGCAGAAGGTGCCGTTCGTCAGCTTCGCGGCCACCGGTGGCGCGCGCATGCAGGAAGGGCTGCTGAGCCTGATGCAGATGGCCAAGACCAATGCGGCGCTGACGCTGCTGGCCAAGGCGAAGCTGCCCTACATCAGCGTGCTGACCGACCCGACGATGGGCGGCGTCTCGGCGAGCTTCGCGTTCGTCGGCGACATCGTGTTCGCCGAGCCGAAGGCGCTGATCGGCTTCGCCGGCCCGCGCGTGATCGAGAACACCGTGCGCGAGAAGCTGCCCGAGGGTTTCCAGCGCGCCGAGTTCCTCGTCAAGACCGGCGCGATCGACGGCATCATCGACCGGCGCGAACTGCGCACGACGATCGCCCGCTCGCTCGCGATGCTGCAACGGCAAAGCGCCGACGCCGTGGCCTGAGCCGGCCCGGCTCCCTGCGCAAGGCGGCCTCGGCCGCCTTTCCTTCTTCTGAGACCGTCATGCCCACACCGACCACCCTCGCCGAATGGCTCGCCCACTGCGAGCAGCTGCACCCCAAGGACATCGACATGGGGCTGGAGCGCAGCCTGCTGCTGAAGCAGCGCCTGGGCATCGCCTTCCAGGTGCCGGTGATCACGGTGGCGGGCACCAACGGCAAGGGCTCGACCTGCGCGATGCTCGAATCCATCGGGCTGCAGGCCGGCTACCGCGTCGGGCTCTACATCAAGCCGCATTTCGTGCACTTCGAGGAGCGCTGCCGCGTGAACGGCCGCAGCGTCGACGCGGCCGAGCTGATCCCGCACTTCGAGGCGGTCGAGGAGGCGCGCGCCGGCATGCCGCTGACCTACTTCGAGTTCACGACGATGGCGATCCTGCGGCTGCTCGCGAGCGCGCCGCTCGACATGGTGATCCTCGAGGTCGGGCTCGGCGGCCGGCTCGACACCATCAATGCGATCGATGCCGATTGCGCGGTGATCACCAGCATCGACATCGACCACACCGCCTACCTCGGCACCGATCGCGAATCGATCGGCCGCGAGAAGGCCGGCATCATGCGTGCCGGCAAGCCGGTGGTGGTGGGCGACCCGATGGTGCCGGCCAGCATCGTCGCGCATGCGGCCGAGGTGGGCGCCGAGCTGCGGCTGCTCGGCCGCGATTTCAACTACGCCGGCGACAAGCAGCAGTGGGGCTGGGGCGGGCGCGACAAGCGCTTCAGCGGGCTCGCCTACCCGGCGCTGCGCGGCGCCAACCAGCTGCTGAACGCATCGGCCGCGCTGGCCGCCTTCGAGGCCTTGCGCGATCGGCTGCCGATCACCGCACAGGCGGTGCGCAACGGCTTCGCATCGGTCGAGCTGACCGGCCGCTTCCAGATCGTGCCGGGCCAGCCGACGCTGGTGCTGGACGTCGCGCACAACCCGCACGCGGTCGGCGCGCTGGCCGAGAACCTCGACCAGATGGGCTTCTTCCCGCGCACCCACGTGGTGTTCGGCGCGATGGCCGACAAGGACCTCGAAGCGATCCTGCGCCGCATGGCGCCGCTGGTCGATGCGTGGCATTTCACCGACCTGCCGATCGCGCGCGCGGCCGGCGCCGCCGAGCTGCAGCAGCTGCACGAACGCCTGGCGCTGAAAGGCCCGGGCCCGGTCGCTACATTCCGTCACGCGAGCCCGGACGACGCACTGCGTGCGGCCATCGAGGCGGCGGACCCCGCTGATAGAATCGTGGTCTTCGGCTCGTTCTTCACCGTGGGCGGCGTGCTGAAGGACGGCGTCCCCCGTCTTTCTGCCAAGCACTTGAGCTGATCGCTCTCTTGCTCACCTGGAATCAGCTCTTCATGGGTCTGCTGTCCTTCCTGAAGCGCACGCCGGGCAACACGCCCAACAGCGCAACGCCCGCCAAATCCAAGGCGAAGGCGCCCCCGGTGGCCGAATCCCCCGACTCCGTCGCACAGGCCCGCACGCGCGCGCGCCAGCGGCTCATCGGCGCCGCCGTGCTGGTGATCGCCGGCGTGATCGGCTTCCCGCTGTTGTTCGAGACCCAGCCGCGTCCGTTGCCGGTGGACACGCCGGTCGAGCTGCGGCGCGACACCCCGGCCGCGCCCGCCACGACGCCGGCCCCGGCCGCCACCAACGCACGGGCGGCCGATGCGAAACCGGCACCGCTGCCGCCGAGCGTGATCACCGAGAACGTGGCCGATGCAGGCCGCGAGCCGTCGGCCTCGGCGCCGGCCGCTGCGGTCCCGCCACCGGCCGTGGCGGCGGTCACGCCGAAGCCGGCGCCCGTGCCGGCCCCCGCACCGGTCGAACGCAAGCCTGCCGAAAAACCCGCTGAAAAGCCGGCCGACAAGCCTGCCGACAAGCCCGCTGCCAAGCCCAACGACAGCGCCCGCGCGCAGGCCCTGCTCGACGGCAAGCCCGCCACGCCCGAGGCGGCCGGCCGCTTCGTCGTGCAGGTCGGTGCGTTCGCCGAGGTCAACGCCGCCCGCGAGGCCCGCCACAAGGTCGAGAAGCTCGGCCTGAAGACCTACACGCAGGTCGTCGAGACCTCGGCGGGCAACCGCATCCGCGTGCGGGTCGGCCCGTTCGCATCGCGCGACGAGGCCGACAAGGCTGCCGCGAAGATCAAGACCGCCGGCCTGCCGTCGGCCATCCTGACGCTGTGACGGCGCACGATGGGCTGGGTCGATGGGGTCTTTCTCGGCATCCTGGGTCTCTCCGTCCTGGTGGGGCTCGTGCGCGGCCTGGTGTTCGAGCTGCTGTCGCTGGTCGGCTGGTTTGCGGCCTGGTTCGCCGCGCAGTGGCTGACGCCGATGGTCGCGCCGCACATCCCGGTCGGCCGCATCGGCTCCGGCATCAACCATGCGGCGGCATTCGCGCTCACCTTCGTCGCGGCGCTGATCGTCTGGGGCATCCTGGCGCGGCTGCTGCGCTTCCTGATCCACGTGACGCCGCTGAGCCTCATCGACCGCCTGCTGGGTGGCTTCTTCGGCCTGCTGCGCGGCGTGGTCGTGCTGCTGGCCATCGGGCTGGTGGTCGGCATGACGCCGATGGTGACTTCACCGGCCTGGACAAGCTCGGTGGGCGCGCCGTGGCTCAATGCCACCCTGGCGGCCTTGAAGCCCGTGCTTCCGCCTCAACTCTCTTCCCACCTGCCCGCATGACGCGGGCCGGTTGAACAAGCAAGGACTCTCCCATGTGCGGCATCGTTGGCGTGATCTCGAAAACGCCGGTCAACCAGCTGATCTACGACGCGCTGCTGCTGCTGCAGCACCGCGGCCAGGATGCCGCCGGCATCGTCACGATGCAGGGCACCAAGTGCTTCATGCACAAGGCGCGCGGCATGGTGCGCGACGTGTTCCGCACCCGCAACATGCGCGGCCTGCCCGGCACCGTGGGCCTGGGCCAGACGCGCTACCCGACGGCCGGCAACGCCTACAACGAGGAAGAGGCGCAGCCGTTCTACGTCAACGCACCGTTCGGCATCGTGCTGGTGCACAACGGCAACCTGACCAACGCGCATTCGCTGAAGCAGGAGCTGTTCGACATCGACCGCCGCCACATCAACACCGAGAGCGACACCGAGGTGCTGATCAACATCCTCGCGCACGAGCTCGAGATGGCCGCGCGCGACCTGCCGCTGACCACCGAGGAGATCTTCAAGGCGGTCGGCGCGGTGCACAAGCGCATCAAGTGCTCGTACGCGGTGGTCGCGCTGATCGCCGGCTACGGGCTGYTGGCCTTCCGCGACCCGTACGGGATCCGCCCGCTGTGCTTCGGCGAGGCGATGACGCCGGACGGCCCCGAGGTGATGGTGGCCAGCGAATCGGTGGCGCTCGAAGGCACCGGCCACAAGCTGGTGCGCGACGTGGCGCCGGGCGAGGCCGTCTTCATCGACCTGGACGGCAAGCTCCACACCCAGCAGTGCGCCGAGAACCCGACGCTGAACCCGTGCATGTTCGAGTTCGTGTACCTCGCACGGCCCGATTCGGTGATGGACGGCGTGTCGGTCTACCAGGCGCGGCTGAACATGGGCGAGACGCTCGCGCAGCGCCTGATCTCGACGATGCCGCCGAACGAGATCGACGTGGTGATCCCGATCCCCGAGTCGAGCCGGCCATCGGCGATGCAGCTGGCGCAGAAGATCGGCAAGCCGTACCGCGAAGGCTTCGTGAAGAACCGCTACGTCGGCCGCACCTTCATCATGCCGGGGCAGGGCGTGCGCAAGAAATCGGTGCGCCAGAAGCTGAACGCGATCGCGGTCGAGTTCAAGGGCCGCAATGTGCTGCTGGTGGACGATTCCATCGTGCGCGGCACCACCTCGAAGGAGATTGTGCAGATGGCACGCGAGGCCGGCGCGCGCAAGGTCTACATGGCCTCGGCCGCGCCGCCGGTGCGCTTCCCGAATGTCTACGGCATCGACATGCCGACCAGCGAAGAGCTGATCGCGCACAACCGCAGCATCGAGGAGATCCGCCAGTTCATCGGCGCCGATGCGCTGATCTACCAGGACGTGGCCGCGATGAAGAAGGTGGTGGGCGCGCTGAACCCGAGGCTGAACGGCTTCGAGGCCTCGTGCTTCGACGGCTATTACGTGACGGGCGACGTGTCGGCCGCCGATTTCGACGCGATCGCGACGCAGCGCAAGTCGCAGGGCGGCGACGAGGAAGAGGGCGCCGACCGCTCGCGCCTCGCACTGCAGAGCGCGTCGACGG
>NZ_JBFUFP010000374.1:0-4833 GCF_056403375.1 Rhizobacter sp. P2_H2 | reverse complement strand
GTACATGACCGGCGGCACGGTCGCGGTGCTCGGCAAGACCGGGCGCAACTTCGCAGCCGGCATGAGCGGCGGCATCGCCTATGTATTTGATGAAGACGGCCAGTTCGCGAAGCGCTGCAACACCGCGATGGTGCAGCTCGACAAGGTGCTGGGTGCCGCCGAACAGGAAGCCTCGGTCGACAAGGCGGTGTGGCACCTGGGCCAGGCCGACGAGGCGATCCTGCGCAAGCTGCTCGACGACCACCATCGCTGGACCGGCAGCCTGCGCGCGCGCGAGATCCTCGACACCTGGGCCGAATCGCGTGGCCGCTTCGTGAAGGTGTTCCCGAGCGAGTACAAGCGCGCGCTCGGCGAGATCAACGCGGCGAAGCAGGCCGGCGACACGATCGCGAAGGCGAAAGTCATTGAAAAGAACGCCGACAAGGGCGGCCCCAAGTCCAAGAGTGGCGCCAAGGCCTGAGCCAGGCCCAGCCCCAGCCAACCGGAGTAGCGAGAGATCATGGGAAAAGTCACCGGCTTCATGGAGTACGAGCGCCTGGAAGAGGGCTATGCGCCCGTGCAGGCGCGCCTGAAGAACTACAACGAGTTCGTGATCGGGCTCAAGGCGGATGAGTCGAAGGTCCAGGCGGCGCGCTGCATGGATTGCGGAACGCCCTTCTGCAACAGCGGCTGCCCGGTCAACAACATCATTCCGGACTTCAACGACCTCGTGTACCGCAACGAGTGGCGCAATGCCATCGACGTGCTGCACTCGACGAACAACTTCCCGGAGTTCACCGGGCGAATCTGCCCGGCGCCGTGCGAGGCGGCCTGCACGCTGAACGTCAACGACGACGCGGTCGGCATCAAGAGCATCGAGCACGCGATCATCGACCGCGCCTGGGCCGAAGGCTGGGTCAAGGCGCGCCCGCCGAAGGCGAAGACGGGCCGGAAGGTCGCGATCGTCGGCTCCGGCCCGGCCGGCCTGGCGGCCGCGCAGCAGCTGGCGCGGGCCGGCCATGACGTGACGGTGTTCGAGAAGAACGACCGCATCGGCGGCCTGCTGCGCTACGGCATTCCCGACTTCAAGATGGAGAAGTCGCACATCGACCGCCGCGTCGAGCAGATGCAGGCCGAGGGCGTGCAGTTCCGCACCGGCGTGATCGTCGGCAAGCTGCCCGAAGGCAGCAAGGTCACCAACTGGGCCAAGGAAAGCATCACGCCCGACGAGCTGAAGGCGCAGTTCGATGCGGTCGTGCTGGCCGGCGGCGCCGAGCAGTCGCGCGACCTGCCGGTGCCGGGGCGCGACCTCGACGGCGTGCACTTCGCGATGGAGTTCCTGCCGCAGCAGAACAAGCTGAACGCCGGCGACAAGCTGAAGAACCAGCTGCGCGCCGACGGCAAGCACGTGATCGTGATCGGCGGCGGCGACACCGGCAGCGACTGCGTCGGCACCAGCAACCGGCATGGCGCGAAGAGCGTCACGCAGTTCGAACTGATGCCGATGCCGCCCGAGCAGGAGAACAAGCCGCTGGTGTGGCCGTACTGGCCGATCAAGCTGCGCACCAGCTCCAGCCATGAAGAAGGCTGCGAGCGCGAGTTCGCGATCGCCACCAAGGAGTTCATCGGCGGCGAGGGCAAGGACAAGGGCAAGCTGCGCGCGCTGAAGGCGGTGCGCGTCGAGTGGCAGGGCGGCAAGATGACCGAGGTGCCGGGCAGCGAGCAGACGCTGCCGGCCGATCTCGTGCTGCTGGCGATGGGCTTCGTCAGCCCGGTCGCGAGCGTGCTCGATGCGTTCGGCGTCGACAAGGATGCGCGCGGCAATGCGCGAGCCGGGACCGATTTCATCGGTGGCTATGCGACCAATGTCGCCAAGGTGTTCGCGGCCGGCGACGTGCGGCGCGGCCAGTCGCTGGTGGTGTGGGCGATCCGCGAAGGGCGGCAGGCGGCCCGCGCAGTCGACGAATTCCTGATGGGATCCAGCGACTTGCCGCGCTGAGGGCCGATCGGCGGCCGACAAACGGTCGTTCCCGCCCGACCGGCAGTGCCGTCGCCGGCGGGGCCTCCGCCTAGACTACGGTCCATGAACGGCGGCCACCTCCCCCCCACCTCCGTGCCCTGGCGGCACGGCGGCTTCACCCTCATCGAATTGATGGTCACTGTCGCGATCGTGGCCGTCCTGGCGATGGTTGCGGCGCCGTCGATGCGCGATTTCGTGATCCGCAATCGCAGTTCCGCAGCGAGCAACGAGTTCGTCGGCAGTGTGCTGCGCGCCCGCAACGAGGCCGCCTCGCGCAACTCGTGCGTGACGATGTGCGTCAGCAGCAACGGATCGAGCTGTGCCGCCACCACCGAGACGGCCTGGGGCAGCGGATGGATCGTCTTCCGCAATCCGGCATGCGATGCATCGGTCACGTCGCCTCCCGCGGCCGACGACCTGCTGCTGGCGACGAGCGCGCTGAACACCGATTACACCGTCACCGGTCCCGGTGGCCTGATCTTCTTCTCGGCGACGGGCAGGCCCCGGTCGACCGATGTCGGTGCCTTCAACGTGCGCTACCAGACATCGACCCGCTCTTCCAACCGCACGATCTGCGTGAGTCCGCTGGGTCGTACGCTGACGGTGACCTACGGCGCGACATGCCCATGAAAACGATGCATTCCATCTCTTCCGGTCCGGGGCGCGGCGGCCGCCGCTCCTCCGGGTTCACGCTCATCGAAGTGCTGGTGACCGTCCTCATCATGTCCCTCGGCATGCTGGGTATCGCCGCGCTGCAGGCGACGACCTCGCGCTTCAAGATCGGCGCGTGGGCGCGCTCCTCGACGGCGGTGCTGTTCAGCGATTTTGCCGACCGCGTGCGCGCCAATCCGGATGTGGCCGGGCTGTCCTACTTCAGCAGCGGAGCGGCGACCTCGACCTCGTCCTACGCGCTGACCACGAACTGGAGCACGCAGTCGACCACGGCGCCGCCGGCCGTCACGACCGACTGCAGCACGGCCGCCTGCACCGCCACCGAGCGTGCCACCTACGACCTGACCATCTGGCGCCAGCAGATCCGGCGCCAGCTGCCGCAGGGCTCGGCGTTCGTCACCGGCAATCGCGCCACCGGCATGACGGTGACGATGATGTGGTTCGACAAACAGTTCCTCAACGCGGCGGGCAACGCCCTGGAAACGAGCAACGCCTGCAATACCGTCTCGGGGGGCACTTTCACCTCGGCGGCCCTGAGCAACTGCTGCCCGGATGCCGCCGGCGTGGCGGCTGGCGTTCGTTGCGTCAACTTCACCTTCCTGCCATGAACGGCCATCACTTCCCGAAACGTGCCGGGCGCCGTCCCGGGCAGCGTGGCCTGACCTTGGTCGAGTTGCTGGTGGCGATCACCATCAACCTGGCCATCGTCATCGCCGCGGTCTATCTCTACCTCGGCACCCGCGAAAGCCAGCGCGCGATCGACCAGACCTCGGAGGCCAACGAAGTCGGGGTCTTCGCGCTGCGGGCGCTGGGTCGCGATGTCGTCAATGCAGGCTTCTACCCGGCGGTCAGTTCCGAGGGCAACGAAAACGTCTTGGCAGCCTACAGCAACCTGACGCCGACCGTGGCCGCCTACAACACGGGCATCTTCGGTTGCGACGCGACGGACTTCGACGTGGCAGCCGGTACCTGCGGCAGCACGGCCGGGAAAGATGGCCTGGTCGTCGCCTACTTCACGAACGATGCGTTCGGCGAGGCCGGCGGCCAGCGCAAGGATTGCAACGGCAACGACGTCGGGACGGCCACCGTCAACACGAGCCGTGTTGGCACCGGCGCGGCAACCCAGCCGCCCGCCAAGCCGCTGTTCGTCGCCAACCACTACCGGCTGGGGCCTGCCACGTCCGTGGTGGTCGATGGACAGACGACCAGCGTGCGCAGCCTCGAGTGCCGCGGCAATGCGGCCGGCTCGACCACCTATCAGCCAGTGATCTCGAACATCGAGGATTTCCAGGTCACTTATGGCGTCTTCTCGACCAGCGCCCGTACGGTCGACAGGTTCTACACCGCAGCCGAGTTTGCCAGCATCCCCCTGCCGACGTTGACCATCGACGGCAAGTCGCTGACGCCCTGGGCCCGGGTGGCCGCGGTGCGCATCTGCGTCCTCTCGCGCACCTACGGTGCGGCCAGCAAGCTTGCCGACACCGCGGGAGCGCTGCGAACCTACCAGGCCTGTGACGGCAGCTCGGTGCAACAGCCGCTCACTGACCGTTCAACCTACAAGACCTACACACAGGTCTTCGGGCTGCGCAACTTCCTCAACAAGACGTATTGATTCCTATGCTGCCGCTTCGTCTTGAATCCCGTGCGCCGGCGCTGCTGCCGAACCGTCTCGTGCGTCGCCAAGCCCCGGCGCGGCAGCAGGGTGTCGCGATGGTCGTCGTGCTGATGCTGATGCTGGCGCTGATGGGCATCGTCGCGTTCTCGGCGCGCAACGCCACGTTTGGTGAAGCCTCGTCGCGCAACCAGCTGGACGGCGAGATTGCCCGCCAGGCGGCGGAGTCGGCCATGCGCGATGCCGAGCGCGACCTGCTGCTGTCCGACGGGTCGGTACTGCAGGGCACGGCCAAGTGCAAGCGCGAAGGCGCCCGGCCGCTGGAAAGCGCCATCGCGGGCTTCTCGACGACCTGCGTCGGCGGGCAATGCGACAAGACGCTGAACGACTACAAGACGACGAGTTGGGTTGCCTCTTCCACCAACGCCGAGCCGTGGTGGCCGACTGCGAAGGGCGGCCTGTGGGGGGATCCGACCACCAAGCCGCAGACCGTGAATGCCGCCAGCTGCGCGACCTTCACCGGCGGCGTGCCGATCGGCCTGTACACCGG
>NZ_JBFUFP010000373.1:0-4842 GCF_056403375.1 Rhizobacter sp. P2_H2 | reverse complement strand
CTGCTGGTGCGGGTGCTGGTGTTCAGCACCGTGGTCACGCTGGTGCTGACCATCCTGCAGCTCACCCTCAGCTACCGCAGCGAGCGGGCGCGCCTGGAAAGCCGCTTCGGCGAGATCGACCAGGCCAGCTCGCGCAGCCTCAGCGAAAGCCTGTGGGCGCTGGACTCCAAGCAGCTCGAGGAGCAGCTCGAAGGCATCGTGCGGCTGCCGTCCATTCGCGCGGCCGAGGTGCGCGAGACGGCGTCGTCCGCCCATTCGCTGACGGTGCTGCGCGGCGAGCGACAGGCCAGCCGCTCGGTGGTGAAGGAGTTCCCGCTCGCCTGCTGCGGCCAGCACCCGGAGGTCATCGGCGTGCTGCGCGTCGAGGCGACGCTGGCCGACATCTATCGCGAGCTGGCGACCCAGGCCTTCGTCATCCTGCTCAGCAATGCCGCCAAGACCTTCCTGGTCGCGTTCTTCATCCTGTTCGTCGTGCACCGGCTCGCGACGCGCCACCTGCTGGACATCGCCGCATCGATCGGCAGCGTCAACCCGCAGGTGGAAGCGCCGCCGCTGCAGCTGCGGCGCCAGCAGGTCAAGGGCGACGAGCTCGACCAGCTGGTCGATGCCCTGAACGCGATGCGCGAGCGGCAAGCACAGCATGCCGCGGAGCTGGCCAACGCCAACGCCCGCATGGCGACCATCCTCGACAACATCCCGGACCTGGCGTGGGTCAAGGACGCCGGCGGCCGCTACGTCGCCGTCAACCGCGCGCTCATCACCACGCTCGGCTTCGAGGGGCCGGGCCAGATGATCGGCAAGACCGACTTCGACGTCCATCCACCGGAGCTCAGCCGCGGCTACCGGCTCGACGACGCCGAGGTGATGGCGTCGAACGCCAGCAAGCGCATCGAGGAACGGCACGTGCGCCTCGACGGCGGCATCACCCTGGTGGAGACCATCAAGACCGCGCTGCGCGACCGCGACGGCCGCGTCACCGGCACGGTCGGCATCGCCCGCGACATCACGCAGCGCCAGCAGGCCGAGGCCGACCGGGTGGCACGCCAGGTGGCCGAAGCGGCCAACCAGGCCAAGAGCGACTTCCTGGCCAACATGAGCCACGAGATCCGCACGCCGATGAACGCCATCCTCGRCATGTCGTACCTGGCGCTGCAGAGCGGTCTCAACCCGCAGCAGCTGAACTACGTGCAGAAGATCCACGGCGCGGCCGAATCGCTGCTCGGCATCATCAACGACATCCTCGACTTCTCGAAGATCGAGGCCGGCAAGCTCGACATCGAGGCCATCGCGTTCAACCTCGGCGACGTGATGGAGGGGCTGGGCCACCTGGTCGGCATGAACGCCGAGCAGAAGGGCCTGGAGCTGCTGTTCGCGCTGCCGCCGCAGCTGCCGCACGCCCTGGTGGGCGACCCGTCGAGGCTGCGCCAGGTGTTGCTCAACCTGTGCAACAACGCCGTCAAGTTCACCGAGTGCGGCGAGGTGATCGTCGCGATCGCGGTCGCCGGGCGCGAGGCGCACTGCATCGACCTGCGCTTCGAGGTGCGCGACACCGGCATCGGCATGACGCCCGACGAGCGGCAGCGCCTGTTCCAGCCCTTCACGCAGGCCGACTCGTCGACCAGCCGGCGCTATGGCGGCACCGGCCTCGGGTTGTCGATCAGCCGCCACCTGGTGCAGCTGATGGGCGGCGAGATCAGCGTCGACAGCGCGCCGGGCCGCGGCAGCAGCTTCCACTTCACGCTGCGCTTCGGCCTGCAGCCCGAGCCGGCCGAGGCACCGTCGCGCGAAGGCAGCCTGCCCGGCCGCCGCGCGCTGGTGGTCGACGACAACGCCAGCGCGCGCGAGCTGCTGGCCGGCATGTGCACATCGCTCGGCCTCGACGTCGACACCGCCGCCGATGGCCGTGCCGCCTTGCAGATGGCGCAGCGGGCGGACGCCGACGACCGGCCCTACGGGCTGGTGCTGCTCGACTGGAAGATGCCCGGGCTCGACGGCGTCGAATGCGCGCGCCTGCTGGGCCAGGAGGAAGGCCGGCGCCATGCGGCGCCCACCGTGCTGATGGTGACGGCTTTCAGCCGCGATGATGCGCAGCGGCAGCTGGTGCAGCAGCAGGTCAGCGTCGGCGCGCTGCTGACGAAGCCGGTCACGCCCTCGTCGCTGTTCGACGCCTGCGGCGAGGCGCTGGGGCTGGCACGGGCGCGCGCACCGCGCGCGATGCAGCGCCAGGAGGCCTTGCTCGGGCACCAGGCGCACCTGCGCGGCGCGCACATCCTGCTGGTGGAGGACAACGCGATCAACCGCGAGATCGCCTTGAGCGTGCTGGGCGATGCCGACATCACGGTCAGCGTGGCCTGCGACGGCCGCGAGGCGCTGGCGATGCTGGCGCGCCAGSGTTTCGACGGCGTGCTGATGGACTGCCAGATGCCGGTGATGGACGGCTACGCCGCCACGCGCGCGCTGCGCCAGCAGCCGCAGTGGCGCGATCTGCCGGTGATCGCGATGACCGCCAACGCGCTGGTCGGCGACCGCGACAAGGTGCTGGCCGCCGGCATGAACGACCACGTCGCCAAGCCGATCAACGTGAACGAACTCTTCGCCACCCTCGCGCGCTGGATCCACCCGGCCGCGGCGCCCGACGACCCCCCGTCGATCGACCGCCCGGCCGGCATCGCCGCCACGATGGGCGACGAAGACCTGTACCTGCGCCTGATGCGCATGTTCCGCGACCGGGAGACGGACTTCGCGCAACGCTTCCGGGCCGCCCGCGCGAGCGGCGACACGGCGACCGCGATGCGCATGGCGCACGACCTGAAGAACGTCGCCGGCACGCTGGCCGTGCGGGGCGTCCACCAGGCGGCGACGGAACTGGAGCGCGCCTGCCTGGACGAGCTCGACGACGCCGGCCTCGAGCCGCTGCTGCGCAACGTCGACCGGCTGCTTCGCCCGGTCATGGCCGAGCTGGTGGCGCTGGGCTGAACGCCGGCCTCGGTGCGAGCTTCAGCGGCCGCGCTTGGCGTCGTACCACAGCTCCGGCCGGTTCGACGGCGTTCCCGGCGTCAGCAGCGGGTTGCGCAGCTCGATCACCGTGCGCTTGTCCAGCCGYGCCTTGCGCAGCCGCTCGCCGAAGTAGTCCTGGAAGACCTTGTCGAACGAGCCGTCGGCGATGGCTTTCTCCAGCCCGTCGCGGATGTCTTTCGCGAGCCTGGTGTTCTGTCGGTTCACCATGAAGTAGGAGTCGTAGAAGTAGTGCAGGGCGAGGTGCGGCTCCACTTCCAGCGTCTCGGCATTGAGGGCCTGCTCGTCCCAGATCTCCATCATGCTGCGCGGGAAGTAGTCGAAGCGCTTGCCGGTGAGCATCTTGAACAGGCCTTCGTACTTCGGCGCCGTGATCACGTCGATGCCGTTGGCGCGCAGGATCTGCGTGTCCGGCCACTCCTGTCCCTGCGCGAGCCGCAGCCGCTTCAGGTCGTCCAGCGTGTTGACGCCGGCCACCAGGCCCTGCTCGCCCTTGCGGATCAGGCCCAGGCGCCAGCCGAGCAGGCCCTTGTTGATCGGGATGTAGATCGGCAGCAGGCGCGCCTCGCGTTCGGCGGAACTGGGGATCGGGCCGACGTCGATCGTCCGGCCGGCCTCGATTTCCAGCACCTGCCGCTCCTGGTTCATCGCGATCTCGGCCGTCTGGATCCGGTACTCGGTGCCGCTCTTCGACAGCGCGAGCTGCAGCAGTTGCAGCGGGTAGTCGTAGCGGCGGTCCCCCTCGAACTCGGGTTTCGGAATGCGCACGATCTCCACCGCCGAGGCGCCCAGGTGCGCCGCGAACAACATGCAGAACAGCGGGCGGGCCAGCAGGCGGAATGCGATGCGCATGGTCATCTCCTCATGGCCTGGCGATCTGCCGCGGGGTCTGCCCGAGGAATCGCTTCAGCGAATGTGTCAGGTGGGCCTGGTCGGTGAATTCGAGTTCGGCGGCGACCTGCGACGGCGCCTGTCCCAGGCGCAGCAGCCGCGCGGCCTCGTGGGCCCGGGCGATCTGCCGGAAGGCCTTCAGGCCGAGGCCGGTCACTTCTGCGAAGTGGCGCTGGATGCTGCGCTCGTCGAGCCGCTGGCGCGCGCCCTGCAGCGCCCGCGAGACCACCGGGTCACGCTCCAGCAGGCCCTTGCGCGCCAGCGCGGACACGAACGCTTCGACGTTGTCGAAGCGGGGCACCTCGAAACGTTCGGGGCCGATCCAGAAACTGCGATCCGCCTCGACCGGGCACGGCACGCCCTGGTTGAACGTCAATCGCCCCGGCAGGCGGGGCATGTAGACCTCGGGCTTGAAGGCGATCGTCAGCATCTCGTCGCCGGCCCGGCTGTCCACGGGCAGCGGCGCCGCGATCTGCCCGGTCTGGATGACCATCAGCGGGCCGCCGCCGCGGCGCACGAACAGCAGGTCCCAGGAGCCGTCGGGCAGGGCCACTTCGCGCGTGTCGCCGCTGTAGCGGGCACTGCGGACCTTCGCCACCAGGGGCGAGTCCGCCGTGCGCTCTTCCTCAGTGATCGTTGCTTCCGTGAGGGGCATCTTGCGCCTGCAGTCCGACGAAGAAGCGGCGCAGGTCATCGGCGACGAGGTCGGGGTCGGTCTCGTTGGCGAAATGGCCGCCGCGCGGCATCTCGGACCACTGTAGCACCCGGGTGTGGGAGCGGGCCACGAAGTTGCGGACCGAGCGGAAGTCATTCGGGAACACGGCCACGGCGGTCGGCGTGGGGTTGGGCAGCTCGCGGTAGCCGGCACCGCTGGCGGCGTTGGCCCGATAGAACTCCGCGGCCTGCCCGCCGGTGCCGGTGAACCAGTAGAGCGAC
>NZ_JBFUFP010000372.1:0-4861 GCF_056403375.1 Rhizobacter sp. P2_H2 | reverse complement strand
CGGCCAGCGCGGCAACGACGGCATCGACCCGCTGGTCAACCGCTTCGACCTGGGCGACGACCCGCTCGCGTACTACGAGAAGCGGCTGCTGCTGTCGCGCGAGCTGTGGCAGCGGGTGCAGGACCGCACGCCGCAACCGGGCGACGAGGCGATCCGCCAGCGCCGCGTGCTGCTCAGCGGCTTCCAGCAGCTCAACCGCGCGGCCGACCTGGTCGGCAAGTACGTCGGCGGCATGAACACGGTGCGCGACCTGCCGGGCTCGACCAACCGGCCGGCCTACGCGCCGGTGGCGCCGGCCAAGCAGCGCGATGCGCTGCAGTTCCTGGCCAAGGGGCTGTTCAACGCGGACAGCTTCCGCTTCAAGCCGCAGTTCCTGTCGAGCCTGTCGCCCGACTACAACGAGTGGGACCGCGGCGGCCCGGTGAGCATTCCGGCGGCGGTGCTGCAGGTGCAGGTCACGGCGCTCGACCGGCTGATGAGCCCCGGCACCGCGTCGCGGCTGCTGGACCTGCCGCTGTACGTGGCCGATGCGAACAAGCGCAACGTGATCTCGCTGGCCGAGGTGTACGGCACGCTGCAGGGCTCGGTGTGGAGCGAGCTGAAGAGCGGCAGCGACATCGACCGGCTGCGCCGCAACCTGCAGCGCGAGCACCTGCGCCGCGTGCAGTCGCTGCTGATCCGCGGTGCGGGCACGCTGCCGCCGGATGCGCTGAGCCTGGTGCGGATGGAGGCGGTCGAGCTGCAGGGGCAGTTGCGCGGCGCGGTCAACAGCCCTCGGTTGTCGGTCGAGAGCCGGGCGCATCTGCAGGACAGCTTGTCGACGCTGAACGAGGCTTTGAAGGCCTCGATGCTGCGGAGCTGACGTTCTGGCGTTGGAGCGTGCGGCGCGTGCGGGGAGTCTGTGGCTCGCCGGTCGGTGCGGTCATYGCCCCTGGCGGGGCRMTGACTACCCTSCGCTGACTGGTTTCAAGGCCCGTCGCCCAAACTCCCKCCACTCACTTCGTTCGTTGTGGTCAAACAGTGGGCGACAGTCAGTGCACGAAGCGTGCTGGCGCACGCGGGCCATGAAACCAGCCAGCTCCGGCGCACCGCCCTGATTGGCGCTCCACAGACTCCCCGCACGCGCCTCATACCACCGCCCTGCCTGGTGGAGGTGACAAGCGAACAAATGAGGGTTGATGTCCGAGCTGTCGCTCGGGCTTGTGTTCGGCGCGCATCGAGCTACGGGTTCGGCAAAAGCGCGGGCCGGCGAGCCCCACATCCCCGGCCCGCGCCTTTGCTCGCGCAAAATTAGCCAGCCAGCGCTGCCAGCAGCTTGTCGTGCACCCCGCCGAACCCGCCGTTACTCATGCACAGCACATGGTCGCCAGGCTTTGCGGCCCGGCGCACCGCGGCCACCAGCGCATCGATCGTGTCGCACACGATGGCCTTGTCGCCCATCGGCGCGAGCGCCTCGCGTGCGTCCCAGCCCAGGTTGCCCTGGTAGCAGAACGACAGGTCGGCCTCCTCCAGCGACCACGGCAGCTGGGCCTTCATCGTGCCGAGCTTCATCGTGTTCGAGCGCGGCTCCAGCACCGCGAGGATGCGCTCCAGCCCGACCTTGCGGCGCAGCCCGTTGACCGTGGTGCGGATCGCCGTCGGATGGTGCGCGAAGTCGTCGTAGACCTTCACGCCGCCGGCCTCGCCGCGCAGCTCCATGCGCCGGCGCACGTTCTGGAACGTGGCGAGCGCCTTCGCCGCGACCTGCGGATCGACGCCCACGTGCTCGGCGGCGGCGATCGCCGCGAGCGCATTCAGCTGGTTGTGCTCGCCCAGCAGCGGCCACTCGACGTGCGCGATCTTCAGGCTGCCGCGCAGCACGTCGAACACATGCGGCTCGCCGCGCGCACGCAGCGCGCCGGGCGTTTCCTTGCGGGCGCCGAACCGCACCACGTCGCTCCAGCAGCCGCGCGCCAGCACCCGCTGCAGCGACTCCTCGCGCGCATTGACAACCAGCCGGCCGGCCGCCGGCACCGTGCGCACCAGGTGGTGGAACTGGGTCTCGATCGCGCCCAGGTCCGGGAAGATGTCGGCGTGGTCGAACTCGAGGTTGTTCAGCACCGCGGTGCGCGGACGGTAATGCACGAACTTGCTGCGCTTGTCGAAGAACGCGGTGTCGTACTCGTCGGCCTCGATCACGAAGGGTTTGCCTTCGCCAAGACGCGCGGAGACCCCGAAGTTCTGCGGCACTCCGCCCACCAGGAAGCCCGGCTTCAGCCCGGCCTGCTCCAGCACCCAGGCCAGCATCGAGGTGGTGCTGGTCTTGCCGTGCGTGCCGGCGACCGCCAGCACATGGCGGCCCTGCAGCACGTTCTCGGCCAGCCACTGCGGCCCGCTGGTGTACGGCAGGCCGGCATCGAGGATGGCTTCCATCAGCTCGTTGCCGCGCGAGACCACGTTGCCGACGACGAACAGGTCCGGCGCGAGCCTGACCTGCTCGGCGCCCCAGCCTTCGATCAGCTCGATGCCGAGCGCGCGCAGCTGGTCGCTCATCGGCGGGTAGACGCCGGCGTCGCAGCCGGTCACGCGGTGGCCGCCTTCGCGGGCGAGCGCGGCGATGCCGCCCATGAAGGTGCCGCAGATGCCGAGGATGTGGATGTGCATGCCGCTACTTCAGCACGGATCGTGCCGCAGCGATCGTGGCCTCGATGTCTTCAGCCGTGTGGGCGGCGCTGACGAAGCCGGCCTCGTACAGCGCCGGGGCGATGTACACGCCGTGGTCGAGCAGGCCGTGGAAGAAGCGGTTGAAGCGCTCCTTGTCGGTGGCCATCACGGTCGCGTAGTTCTGCGGCAGCGTGTCGGCCAGGAAGAAGCCGAACATGCCGCCTTCGCAGTCGGTCGACCAGGGCACGCCGTTCTCGCGCGCGACCGCGGCCAGGCCATCGACCAGGCTGCGGGTGCGCGCCGACAGCGCCTCGAAGAAGCCGGGGCGCTGGATCTCGCGCAGCGTCGCCAGGCCGCAGGCGGTGGCCACCGGGTTGCCCGACAGCGTGCCGGCCTGGTAGACCGGGCCGAGCGGCGCCAGCTGCTCCATCACCGCGCGCTTGCCGCCGAAGGCCGCCAGCGGCATGCCGCCGCCGATCACCTTGCCGAACACGCTGAGGTCCGGCTCGAAGCCGGGCAGCGCGCGCKCGTACAGGCCCTGCGCACTGTGCAGGCCGACGCGGAAGCCGCTCATCACCTCGTCGAACACCAGCAGCGCGCCGTGCCGCGTGCACAGCTCGCGCAGCCGCTTCATGAACGGCAGCTGCGTGCGGATGAAGTTCATGTTGCCGGCGATCGGCTCGATCATCACGCAGGCGAGGTCGGCGCCGTGCAGGCTGAAGGCCTCTTCGAGCTGGGGCAGGTTGTTGTACTCGAGCACCAGCGTGTGCTGCACCACCTCGGCCGGCACGCCGGCGCTGGTGGACGTGCCGAAGGTGGCGAGGCCCGAGCCGGCCTTCACCAGCAACGCATCCGCGTGGCCGTGGTAGCAGCCCTCGAACTTGATCAGCTTGTTGCGGCCGGTGGCGCCGCGCGCCAGCCGGATCGCGCTCATCGCCGCCTCGGTGCCCGAGCTGACCAGGCGCACCTGCTCCATGCTCGGCACCAGCTTCAGGATCTCCTCGGCCAGTTCGATCTCGCGCTCGGTCGGGGCGCCGAACGAAAAGCCGTCGAGCGCGGCCTTCTGCACCGCCTCGAGCACCGCCGGATGGCCGTGGCCGAGGATCATCGGGCCCCAGGAGCCGATGTAGTCGATGTAGCGGCTGCCCTCGGCGTCATACATGTACGCGCCCTGCGCACGCGCGATGAAGCGCGGCGTGCCGCCGACGGCGCGGAATGCGCGCACCGGCGAGTTGACGCCGCCGGGGATCACGCGCCGCGCGCGCTCGAACAGACTCTCGTTGGTTTTCGTCATCTCACGCCGTCTCAATGCACATGCCGGGGGTCCTTGGGGGCCTCATCGTCGTTGGCGGCGCCGCCGCTGCCGGGCTCGCCTTCCTCGCCTTCTTCTCCAGGCGGCAGCGCCCAGAAGAAGCGGTCGGGAATCACGTTGCCCATGCCGGGGCGGAAGCCGGCGTCCAGCGCCTGGTCGAGGAACGCCAGCGATTCGCCGACGGCCGCGTGCAACTCGCTGCCGGCGGCCAGCAGCGCGGCCAGTGCCGACGACAGCGTGTCGCCGGCACCGACGAAGCTCACCTCGAAGCGCTCGAACTTCTCGCCGGTGATCGCGCCCTGCGGCGAGGCCAGCACGTTGTCCATGAACTGGTCGGGAAGCGGCACGCTCGTGACCAGCACGAAGCGCGTGCCATGCTGCGCGGCGGCCACCGCCAGCTCGCGCGGCGAGGCCGGGCGCTCGCTGCTCCACTCGGGCAGCAGGAAATCGGTCAGCGTCTGGTGGCTGCCGACCAGCACCTCGGTCTGCGGCAGCACCAGCTCGCGGAACGAGTCGAGGTAGGCCTGCTGGTCATCCTCTTCGAGCCACGACAGGTTGGGCATGTACGCGACCAGCGGCACCTCGGGGTAGTCGGACAGCACCTCGGCCACCGCGCTGACACCCTCGGCAGACCCGAGGAAACCGACCTTCCAGGCGGCGATGCTCACGTCCTCGAGGATGCTGCGGGCCTGCTCGACCACCACGTCGGCGTCGATCGCGCTGTGGTCGAACACCTCGGCGGTGTCGCGCAGCACGATCGAGGTGACCACCGGCAGCGCGTGCGCGCCCATCGCCGCGATCGTCGCGACATCGCCGGCCAGGCCGCCGGCGCCGCTCGGGTCGCTCGCGTTGAAGGTCATCACGCAGGCGGGGGCGGGCGCTTCCTGGTTCGGGTCGGCCTGAGGG
>NZ_JBFUFP010000371.1:0-4884 GCF_056403375.1 Rhizobacter sp. P2_H2 | reverse complement strand
GACGCGGCCTCCGCGCCGGCTGCCGCAGCGTCCGCTGCAACGGCCGCATCGGCGCCTGCCGTGCCGGTCGCCAACAAGGGCGACGTCGCCTGGATGATCGTCGCGACGCTGCTCGTGATCATGATGACGGTGCCGGGCCTGGCGCTGTTCTACGGCGGCCTGGTCCGCAGCAAGAACATGCTGTCGGTGCTGATGCAGGTGATGGTCACCTTCTCGCTGATCGTCGTGCTGTGGACCATCTACGGCTACAGCCTGGCCTTCACCGAAGGCAACAAGTTCGTCGGCGGCCTCGACCGGCTGTTCATGAAGGGCATCTTCGATCCGGCCACCGGCGTGTTCGCGATGGGCGCGACCTTCAGCAAGGGTGTCTACATCCCCGAGCTGCTGTTCGCGGCCTTCCAGGCGACCTTCGCCGGCATCACCTGCTGCCTGATCGTCGGCGCGTTCGCCGAGCGCATCAAGTTCTCGGCCGTGCTGCTGTTCATGGCGCTGTGGTTCACCTTCAGCTACGCGCCGATCGCGCACATGGTCTGGTTCTGGATGGGCCCGGATGCGTACAGCGCCGCGGGCGTCGTCGACGAGATGAACTCGAAGGCCGGCCTGCTGTGGCAATGGGGCGCGCTCGACTTCGCGGGCGGCACGGTGGTGCACATCAACGCCGCCGTCGCGGGCCTGGTGGGTGCGTACATGGTCGGCAAGCGCGTCGGCTACGGCAAGGAAGCGTTCACGCCGCACTCGCTGACGCTCACGATGGTCGGTGCCTCGCTGCTGTGGGTGGGCTGGTTCGGCTTCAACGCCGGTTCGGCGCTCGAAGCCGGCAACAGCGCCGTGCTCGCCTTCATGAACACCTTCACGGCCACCTCGGCCGCGGTGCTCGCGTGGTCGATCGGTGAAGCGCTGATGCGGGGCAAGGCCTCGATGCTGGGTGCGGCTTCCGGTGCGGTGGCAGGCCTGGTGGCGATCACGCCGGCGGCCGGCAATGTCGGCCTGATGGGCGCGATCGTGATCGGCTTCGTCGCCGGTTTCGCCTGCCTGTGGGGCGTCAACGCGCTGAAGAAGCTGCTCGGTGCCGACGACTCGCTGGACGTGTTCGGCGTGCACGGCGTCGGCGGCATCGTCGGCGCGCTGCTGACGGGCGTGTTCAACACGCAATCGCTCGGCGGCCCCGGCCTGGTCGGCGACTGGGTCACGGCCTCGGTCACCTCCAACGGCATCGGCGCCCAGGTGTGGATCCAGCTGAAGGCCGTGCTCGTGACCGTCGTCTGGTCGGGCGTGGTCTCGGTGGTGGCGTTCAAGATCGTTGACCTGGTGGTCGGCCTGCGCGTGACGGAAGAAGAGGAACGCGAAGGCCTGGACATCTCGGCACACGGCGAGACGGCTTATCACCAGTAATTTTGGGAAGAGGCGCGGACTTCGGTCCGCGCGGGACACAGGGAAGGCCGCCTCCGGGCGGCCTTTTCCTTTTCGGCCCGGGGGCCCCTGCCGGCCGTGACGCATGGCGCACACCGGCCGGGGCCTCCGCACTTGCCATCGACGGCGGCGACCCCAGATGCCTAGAATCCGCGATCCCCAGGCGTTCAACGGGCTCTTATGGTTCCCCATCTCATCACTGCACTCACCGGCCCGATCAACGAACTGGAGCAGCGCATCCTCGAATCGCTGCCGGCCATCGAGCGCTGGTTCCGCCTCGAATGGATGGAGCACACGCCGCCGTTCTACACCTCGGTCGACGTGCGCAATGCCGGCTTCAAGCTGGCGCCGGTCGACACCAACCTGTTTCCGGGCGGCTTCAACAACCTGACGCCCGAGATGCTGCCGCTGGCGGTGCAGGCGGCGATGGCGGCGATCGAGAAGATCTGCCCCGAGGCCAAGAACCTGCTGCTGATCCCCGAGAAGCA
Organism: Rhizobacter sp. P2_H2; assembly: GCF_056403375.1. Taxonomy (NCBI): domain Bacteria; kingdom Pseudomonadati; phylum Pseudomonadota; class Betaproteobacteria; order Burkholderiales; family Sphaerotilaceae; genus Rhizobacter; species Rhizobacter sp. P2_H2. The sequence goes on along the minus strand of NZ_JBFUFP010000371.1, from coordinate 2,986 downwards.
CACCCGCAACACGTTCTACCTGATGAACGTGGCGCGCCTGATGCAGATCTTCCACCAGGCCGGGCTGAACGTGCGCCTGGGCACGCTGGACGACACCATCAAGGCGCCGACGCAGATCGACCTGCCCGACGGCAGCGCGCTGACCGTCGAGCCGCTGCTGCGCACGCGCGGGCGCCTCGGGCTGAAGGATTTCGATCCCTGCACGATCCTGCTGAACAACGACCTGTCGGCCGGCATCCCGAAGGTGCTGGAGAACCTGCACGAGCAGTACCTGCTGCCGCCGCTGCACGCCGGCTGGGCGGTGCGCCGCAAGACCAACCACTTCCAGGCCTATGAAGAGGTCGCGAAGAAGTTCGCCAAGCTGCTGGGCATGGACCCGTGGCTGATCAACCCGATGTTCGCCCGCTGCGGCGAGGTCAATTTCAGCGACGGCACCGGCGCCGAATGCCTGGCGAGCAATGCCGAGGCGCTGCTGGGCAAGATCCGCCGCAAGTACAAGGAATACGGCATCCAGGAGAAGCCGTTCATCATCGTGAAGGCCGATGCCGGCACCTACGGCATGGGGATCATGACGGTGCGCGACCCGAAGGACCTGGTCGACCTGAACCGCAAGGCACGCAACAAGATGAGCGTGATCAAGGACGGCCAGGAGGTCAGCGAGGTCATCCTGCAGGAAGGCGTGCCGACCTACGAGCGCGTCAATGACGCTGTCGCCGAGCCGGTCGTCTACATGATCGACCGCTACGTGGTTGGCGGCTTCTACCGCGTCAACGCCGAGCGCGGCATCGACGAGAACCTGAATTCCCCCGGGGCGAGCTTCGTGCCGCTGGCCTTCGCCGAGTCGAACCAGCTGCCCAAGCCGGGCGTCAAGCCGGGTGCCAGTGCACCGAATCGCTTCTACATGTACGGAGTGATCGCTCGCTTGGCCATGCTCGCGGCCAGCTACGAAATGGAAGCGACCGACCCCGACGCCGAGGTCTACGAGTAGATGGAGCCCCTCGGTCGACGGGTACGTCGGCCGATCCCCCGGGGGGATGCGGGCCGGCTTGGGGCGGCCCGGCGCTCGGCCCTACACCACTCGTTGCTGCAGTGCAACATCAACCCCCGACACCTTGGGGGTGGGGGCGGGCGATCTGTTTCCGGGCGTATCCACGGGCGCACAATGGCCGTCCTTTGGATTGAGCCGTGCCCCTTCGGCGGGCGCGGTGGAACGTGAATCAGCATCGTCCCAGCTCCAGCCTGGCCGCCCTGACGCTGGGCGCCCTTGGCGTCGTCTACGGCGACATCGGCACCAGCCCCCTCTACGCACTCAAGGAAGTCTTCGCCCACGGTCACGTGCCGTTGACGCCGCAGAACATCTACGGCGTGCTGTCGCTGGTGTTCTGGACGCTGACGGTGGTGGTCTCGGTGAAGTACGTGGTGCTGATCCTGCGGGCCGACAACAACGGTGAAGGCGGGTTGATCGCGATGCTCGCGCTGGCGTCGCAGGCGGTGAAGGACCGGCCGGTGCTGCGCAGGCGGCTGCTGATGGTCGGCATCTTCGGCACGGCGATCTTCTTCGGCGATGGCGTGATCACGCCGGCCATCACGGTGCTGGGCGCGATCGAGGGCCTGGAGGTCGCGGCGCCCGGGCTGCACCACTACATCGTGCCCTTGTCGCTGGTGGTGCTGACGCTGCTGTTCCTGGTGCAGCGCCATGGCACCGCGACGGTGGGCAAGCTGTTCGGCCCGGTGATGGTGCTGTGGTTCGCGGTGCTGGCGGTGCTCGGGCTGTCGCAGATCGTGACGAACCCGGCCGTGCTGGCGGCGCTGAGCCCGCATTACGCGCTGGATTTCCTGCTGGGCCATCCGGCGATCGCGTTCATCGCGCTCGGCTCGATCGTGTTGTGCGTGACGGGTGCCGAGGCCTTGTATGCCGACATGGGCCATTTCGGCAAGCGCCCGATCCGTCTCGCGTGGTTCAGCCTCGCGATGCCGGCGCTGGTGCTGAATTATTTCGGGCAGGGCGCGATGTTGCTGGCGCACCCGGAGAACGTGAAGAACCCGTTCTACGAGATGGCGCCGCCCTGGGCGGTGTACCCGCTGATCGGCCTGGCGACGCTGGCGGCGGTGATCGCGTCGCAGGCGTTGATCACGGCGGCGTTCTCGGTGACGAAGCAGGCGATGCAGCTCGGCTACCTGCCGCGGCTGCGCATCCTGCACACCTCGGTGCGGGAGACGGGGCAGGTGTATGTGCCGTTCGTCAACTGGGGGCTGTATGCCTGCATCGTGCTGGCGGTCGTGACCTTCGGCTCGAGCAGCAAGCTGGCGGCGGCGTATGGCATTGCGGTGACGATCGACATGCTGATCACGACCACGATGACCTTCTTCGTGATCCGTTACGGCTGGAAGTACCCGTGGCCGCTGAGCATGGCGGCGACCGGCTTCTTCTTTCTGGTCGACTTCACCTATTTCAGCGCGAACGTCATCAAGGTGTTCGACGGCGGCTGGTTCCCGGTGGTGATCGGTGGCGTGATGTTCATGATCATGATGACCTGGAAGCAGGGTCGCCGGCTGATGGCCGAGCGCCTGCGCGAGGACGCGATCGACCTGAAGAGTTTTCTCGACGCGGTGTTCGTGAGTCCGCCGACGCGGGTGGCCGGCACGGCGGTGTTCCTGGTGAGCGAGCAGGGGCTGACGCCGAATGCGTTGTTGCACAACCTGAAGCACAACAAGGTGCTGCACGAGACCAACCTGTTCGTGACGGTGAAGCTGCACGAGGTGCCGTGGATCGGTTTCGAGAAGCGTTGCGAGATGGAGCCGCTGGGCCGCGACTGCTGGCAGGTGACGGTGCACTTCGGCTTCAAGAACGAGCCGGACGTGCCGGAGGCGCTGAACTTCTTGCGCACGCGAGGCTGCCAGATGGACGACATGGAGACCTCGTATTTCCTGTCGCGCGACATCGTGATCCCGACGTTTGGGAGCGGCATGGCGAGCTGGCGCGAGA
>NZ_JBFUFP010000370.1:0-4889 GCF_056403375.1 Rhizobacter sp. P2_H2 | reverse complement strand
GTGCCTGGCGGTGGCAGGTGCGGCCGACATGGTCAGCGGCGTGTTCCGCGGCACGATCTGGAACCAGACCATTCCCAACACGCTGCGCGGGCGTCTGGCCGGCATCGAGATGATCAGCTACCTGACCGGCCCGCTCATCGGCAGCGCGCGCGCCGGCTTCATGGCCGACGCCTGGGGTGTGTCAGCCGCCGTCTGGATCGGCGGCGCGATCTGCTTCGCGGGCGTCATCGCCACCGGGTTCGCGCTGCCACGCTTCTGGGCCTATCGCAGCACACCGGTGGACGTTCCGGGAGCCGTAGTGGCCTGACCGTTGACGCGACGGTGCCGGGATTCACTTGCCGGTGAAGTTCGCGACATAGTAGGCCAGCACGTCCAGGTCCTGCACCGGCACCTGGCTCAGTGCCTCGGTCATCGCTCGCGTGTAGCCGGGCCGTTCGCCGGACTTGAAGCCCTGGAGCGTCGCGCGCACGTAGTCCTCCTTCTGGCCGCCGATGCGCGGCACGCCCTGGCCGCCCGCCAGATCGGTGCCGTGGCAGAACACGCACTTGTGCTGCTGCGCGAGGGCCTGCCCCTTGCTCATGCGCTCCGCATCGGGCGGCGCACCCGGCGCCGGCGCGGGCACCGGCGGCAGCGTGCCGATGAAGTCGGAGAAGCCTCGCAAGTCGGCGTCCTTCATCGGCTTGGCCAGCGCAATCATCGCGTCGTTGTTGCGGCGGCCCTCGCGGAACAGGAACAGCTGCGTGATCGTGTACAGCGACGGCTGGCCCGCCAGCACCGGCACGCCCGCCATGTCGCTGCGGCCGTTGGCGCCGTGGCAGGCGGCGCAGACGGCGCGAAAGCGCTCGGCGTAGTCAGCCGCGGCCGCCGCACCGGTGGCAGCCGCCGAGGCGGCGCTCGAGCGGGCGGCGGGCTTCTTCGTCTGCGCCTGCGCGTGCGCCCACGAGGTCGCCATCAGCAGGATGGCCAAGGTCGCGCTGCGCTGCCAGGCCCTCACGTCACTTGCCCTTGCCGCTGTAGCTGATGCGGTAGATCGCACCGGCGTGGTCGTCGCTGACGAGCAGCGAGCCGTCCTTCATCACGAGGAAGTCCACCGGCCGGCCGAGGTAGGTGTTGTTCTCGACGAAGCCCGTCATGAACGGCTCGACCTTGGCACCGCCCTTGCCGTCCGGCCGCGCCACGTAGACACCGTTGTACTTCTTCGTGCGGTTCCACGGCCCGTGGATGGCGATGAACATCGCGCCCTGGTACTTCGCCGGGAACATCTTGCCGGTGTAGAACTTCAGGCCGAGCGAGCCGGCGTGCGGGCCGAGCAGCGCGGCGGGCTTCACGAAGTCGTCGCACGACTTGCCCCATCCGAACTCAGGGTCGGGGATGTTGCCCTGGTGGCAATACGGATAGCCGAAGTGCTGCTTGCCGGGCTGCGTGACATGGTTCAGCTCGTCGTTCGGAATCTCCTCGCTGAGCCAGTCGCGGCCGTTGTCGGTGAACCAGAGGTCACCGGTCTTCGGATCGAAGTCGAAGCCGACCGTGTTGCGCACGCCCGAGGCGATCGTCTCGATGCCCGAACCGTCGAGCTTCATGCTGTAGATCTTCGCGTACTCGCCCGGATCGCAGATGTTGCAGGGCGCACCGATGTTGTAGTAGAGCTTGTCGTTGTGGACGCGCAGGTACTTCCAGCTGTGGTCGCTRCCGCCCGGCAGCTTGTCGTTCAGCACCGCGCTCGGTTCGCCGAGGTTGTCGAGCTTGTCCTCCACGTTGTCGTAGCGAACGATCTTCTTGTGGGTGGCGAAGAACAGCGAGCCCTTGTAGAACTCGATGCCGGTCGCCTGCTCGGTCTTGTCGATGATGACCTTCGGCTCGCGCTTGCCGTCGACAGCCTTCTCGGGCAGCACGTAGACCTTGTTGGCGACGAACAGCGTGCTGACGAAGATGTTGCCCTTGGCACCCTGGCGCAGCTCGCGCGCGTCGAGCACGCCCGAGGCCCAGGTCTCKACCTTGAAGCCGGGCGGCAGCTTGAACTTCGCGGTAGGCAGCTGGTCGGCCGCGGTCGGAATCGGAAACGCCGGCACCGGCGCCATCTTCATGGCCGTGTCGGTCTTGGGCCGGCCCTTGGCCCAGCCGGGTTCGGCATCCTGGGCGGAGGCCACTGCGGCTGCGCACATGAGCGGCAGCGCGGCGACGAACGAACGCAGGCGGATCTGATGCATGTCTCACTCCTGATGTGGTTGTGTGAGAAGCCATCGGCCCGCATGGTGACGAGCCCGTGGCCTCTGCGGTTATCAGTGTCGCGAGGGGGCATCTTGAGTCATGACCGTGGCGCTGTCCACCCGCGCCCGGGCACTCACCGAGCCTTCGGTGGCAAGCCCATCTTGGCCAGCGTCAGCGTCTCGTCGGCGCGACCCCAGCCGCCGTCGGCGACCTCTTCGACCAGCACCATCGAGAAGGGCCGGGCCTTCTCGCCGAAGTACTCGACGAACATGGCCGTGGTGCGGTGGATGATTTCTTCCTTGCGGGCGTGGTCGACGGTGCCCTCGGGGAACTTGAAATTGGCGAATGGCATGGGGTTCTCCTGTGGAGTGCAATGAAGGTGAAGGCATTCTTGTTGTTATCGAATGACGGATAAATGCCGCGCGGAAGCCATGTGAATTCCGCCATCGATAACAATCGGCGCATGGATCGCCTCGACACCCTGCTGCTGTTCACCCGCATCGTGGAGACCGGCAGCTTCAGCCGCGCCGCGGAGATGCTGGACATTCCGCGGCCCTCCGCCACCAACGCGATCAAGGAACTGGAGGGCCGGCTGGGGGTGCGGCTGCTCGATCGCACGACGCGCCAGGTGCGCCCCACCCACGACGGATCGGCCTACTACGAACGCTGCGTGCATGTGCTGTCGGAACTGGACGATGCCGAGGCCTCGCTCAAGCACGTGGCGGCCAACCCGCGTGGCACGCTGCGCGTGGACCTGCACGGCACCCATGCGATGCTGATCGTGCTGCCGCAGATCAACGACTTCCGCAGCCGCTATCCCGACATCGACCTCGTCATCAGCAGCGGCGACCGGCTGGTGGATCTCGTGCGCGAGGGCGTGGACTGCGTCGTGCGTGCCGGCCAGCTGCGCGATTCCAGCCTCATCGCGCGCCGGCTTGCCGTGCTGCCGCAAGTGCTGTGTGCCAGCCCCGACTACCTGGCCCGCTTCGGCACGCCCGGTCATCCCGACGAACTGGCCGACCACCAGATGGTGCGATTCTTCTCGAGCACCGGTGGCATCGACTATCCGCTGACGCTGCTGGTCGACGGCGTGGCCAGGGATTTCTCGCTGCGTGGCTGGGTCAGCGTCAACGATGCCGAGAACTAMGCGCTGTGTGCCAGGCGCGGCTGCGGCATCGTTCAACTGCCGCGCTTCCATGTGGACGAGGATCTGAAGTCGGGTCGCCTGGTGGAGCTGCTGCACGAGTGGCCCAGCCCGTCGATGCCGCTGTCGGCGCTCTATCCCTACCGGCGCCAGCTCTCGCCGCGGGTGCGGGTGTTCGTCGATTGGCTGGCGCAGCTTTATGAGCGTGCGTTTCCGGCCTGATCCGCGCTGGAAACCAGGCTGGCAACGCAGCCGGCTCTGCGCGGCCATTCCTCCCCCGCATCAGGGGAGGTTCAACTGCATCGCCGTGGAGTACACCGGGGCTCCAGCGCCCGCAAGGAGCCTCCATGAGCACCGACTTTCGCGCCCAGATCATCGCCCCGGCAGCGGCCTATGGGCAGGGCGACACCGGCCTGTTCCCGTTCGACCTGTTCGATCGCCAGTGCCTGGCGCAGGGCGATTCGTGGTTCTCGATCGGCTCGATTCCGCCGGGGCTCACGAGCAACGTGCTGGCCGAGCTGTGGCTTTCGCAGGCGGCGGTGATCGTCAATTGCGCGCGGCCGAGCAAGACGCTCGCGCACATGGCCGACGCGCTGTCGGAGACGATGTTCCTGCGGTTGCTGCGCGGGCCGTCGTCGTTCCAGTGGGATGCGATCCTGCTGTCGGGCGGCGGCAACGACCTGATCGATGCCGCGTCGGTCGGCCCCGATGCGCCGCGCGACCGGCGGCTGCTGCTGCGCGCCGACGAGCGCGCGGCCGTGCCGGCCGATGCGGCGGGCTACCTCAGCGAGGACGGCTGGCACACCTTCGAGCAGCACCTGGGCGAGGTCTTCGCGTGGTTCATCGCCGAACGCGCCTCGGGGCAGAACTGGCACACGCCGACGGTGCTGCACAACTACGCGCCGATCATGCCGAGGCCGAGTGGCGCGGGCTTTGTCAGCGGGCCGTGGCTGCAGCCGGCGCTGGTGGCCTTCGGTGTTCCGATCGACGACTGGGGCGATGTGGCGGCCGAGTTGATGGCGCGGCTGGATCAGTTGCTGCGCGGCCTGGTGGATGAGCACCTGGCGGCGGACCCGGCCGATACGCTGGTGATCGTCGACACGCAGTCGGCGGGGTTGGTGCTGGCGGACCCGACGGAGGAGGGCGTTTCCGGGGACTGGCAGAACGAGATCCACCCGACGCGGGAGGGCTACAAGAAGCTGGGTGTCGCCTGGCGGGCGGTGCTGGAGGGGTTGCTGTAGTTGCAGAGCCCGCGCTGGGTACGGCTCAGGGCAGCTCGAACTCCTTGAGATCGCTCCACAGGTACGACAGGTAGGCCTCGCGCACACCGGGCATCCGGCAGGCCTCCAGCAGCCCGGCGCACTGGTTTCGTGCCGAGATGTTGGCGGCCAGCCAATCGTCGATGGGCGCGCCGGCGGCCTGCGCGAGCAGGCCGGGCAGGAACACGAGGTCGAGGGCGCGCGGCGCCTGCGACGGCGCCCGCTCGGGCCGGTTGCTCGAGACCTCGTACCAGGTCTGGTACTACCAGGTCTGGTAC
>NZ_JBFUFP010000369.1:0-4891 GCF_056403375.1 Rhizobacter sp. P2_H2 | reverse complement strand
GCGTGGGTCAGGGGAGCCCATCAGGGAAAGTCCGCATCGGTGGGCGAGCCATTGTTCACTAGGATAGCGCTGTCCTGCAACGAAGATGATGCAGTGATTCCCCTGATATCCACCGCTTTTCTGCGGAGGACAGCGCTGTCTGGGCTGCTTGCGGCTCGGCGCGCCCAGGCCTTGTTTTCCAGTTCTTCTCGTGCGGCGGCAGATGATCGGTTCGGTGGTGATGATGGGGGTGGCCGGGTGCGGCAAATCGACGGTGGGCGCGGTGGTCGCGCAGGCCGAGCGGCTGCAGTTGGTGGAGGGTGACGATCACCACAGCGCGGCCAGCCGCGACAAGATGAGCCGCGGCATCCCGCTGACCGATGCCGACCGCGACGGCTGGCTGACGACGCTGGCCGGCGAGCTGGCGGCGCACCCGCAGGGCATCGTGCTCACCTGCTCGGCCTTGCGCCGCGCCTACCGCGAGCGGCTGCGCGCCGCCGCCCCCGCGCTGCGCTTCGTGTTCCTCGACCTGACGCGCGAGCAGGCGCTGGCGCGCGTCACCGCGCGGGCGTCGGCGCATTTCTTCTCGGCCAGCCTGGTCGACAGCCAGTTCGAGACGCTCGAGTCGCCGGTCGGCGAGCCGCGCGTGCTGCGGGTCGACGCGACCGCGCCGCTGGCCGAACTGCAGACCCGCATCTCGGCCTGGCTGCATGCCACGGAGACCCCATGACGACCGACTCTTCTTCTGCGCCGGCTTCCGCGCGGCCTCATCCGCTGCTGCGCCTGGCCAACCTCGCGATGGGCGCCTGCCTGGGCGTGATGGCGGTCGCGGTGTTCATCAACGTCGTGCTGCGCTACGGCTTCGGCAGCGGCGTCGCGGCCAGCGAGGAGCTGTCGCGGCTGCTGTTCGTGTGGATGGTGTTCATCGGCGCGACGGCCGCCTACCCGCTGGGCGAGCACATGGCCTTCACCAGCCTGCTCGGCGCGCTGCAGCGCAAGCCGCTGGCCATGCGGCTGCTCACGGTGCTGATCCGCCTGCTGGTCGTGGCGGCCTGCGCGATGCTGGCCTGGGGCGCGTGGCAGCAGGTGGTGGTCGGCATGGACAGCCGCTCGGTGGTGCTCGGCTACCCGGCGGCGCTGCTGCCGCTGCCGGCCTTGCTGTGCGCGCTCGCGATCGGCGCGATGGCGTTCGTCGAGCTGGTGCGCAACAAGCCGATGGCGCTCGGCCACGGCGCGGAGGTCGAGTGATGTCGCCCGAAGGTCTGGCATTCGTCGTCTTCTCCGCCGGCATGCTGCTGCTGATGGGCATCGGCATGAACATGGCGCTCGCGCTGGTGCTCACCGGGGCCGGCATGGCCTGGGTGCTCGGCTTCTGGGACACCCAGCTGCTGGCGCAGAACCTGGTGGCCGGCATCGACAGCTTCCCGCTGCTGGCGGTGCCGTTCTTCATCCTGGCCGGCGAGCTGATGAACTCCGGCGGCATCAGCCGCCGCATCATCGACATGGCGCAGGCCTGGGTCGGCCACATCCGCGGCGGCCTCGGCTACGTGGCGATCGGCGCGGCGGTGCTGATGGCCAGCATGAGCGGCTCGGCACTCGCCGACACCGCGGCGCTCGCCACCATCCTGCTGCCGATGATGCGCCAGCAGGGCTACCCGATGGCGACTTCGGCCGGGTTGATCGCATCGGGCGGGATCATCGCGCCGATCATCCCGCCGTCGATGCCGTTCGTGATCTACGGCGTGACGACCAACACCTCGATCTCGGCGCTGTTCATCTCCGGCATCGTGCCGGGGCTGCTGATGGGGGTCGGGCTGATCTTCGCGTGGAAGTGGGTGCTGCGCCGCATCGAGCTGCCGAAGGGCACGCCGCTGCCGATGCGCGAGCGCCTSAAGGCGACCACCCGGGCCTTCTGGGCGATGCTGATGCCGATCATCATCATCGGCGGCATGAAGAGCGGCGTCTTCACGCCGACCGAGGCGGCGGTGGTCGCGGCCTTCTATGCGCTGGTGGTGGCGCTGTTCGTGCACCGCGAGATGCGCGTCGTCGAGGTCGGCGGCGTGCTGGTGCGCGCGGCCAAGACCACGGCCATCGTGATGTTCCTGTGCGCCGGCGCGCAGGTCGCGAGCTACATGATCACGCTGGCCGACCTGCCGAGCGTGCTGACGAACTGGCTGGGTCCGCTGGTCGAGAGCCCGCGCCTGCTGATGGCGGTGATGATGGTCGTGCTGGTGCTGATCGGCACCGCGCTCGACCTGACGCCGACGATCCTGATCTTCGGCCCGGTGATGCTGCCGATCGCGGTGAAGGCCGGCATCGACCCGGTCTACTTCGGGCTGATGTTCATCCTGAACGGCGCGATCGGGCTGATCACGCCGCCGGTGGGCACGGTGCTGAACGTGGTGGCCGGTGTCGGCCGGCTGCCGATGAGCAGCGTGATCAAGGGCGTCAACCCGTTCCTGCTGGTCTACGTGCTGCTGCTGGCGCTGTTCGTCGTGTTCCCGCAGATCGTGATCGCGCCGGTGCACTGGATGCACTGAGGCCATTGCACGGAGATTTCCTTTTCTTCCATCCCCCAGGAGACAAACCATGACCATGATTCGCCGTACGCTCGTGGCCGCCGCTGCGGTGGCCGCCTTCACCGCGCCGCTCGCCGGCTTCGCGCAGGACATCAAGCCGCGCCTGATCCGTTTCGGCTACGGGCTGAACGAGCAGAGCAACCAGGGCCGTGCCGCGAAATTCTTCGCCGAGCAGGTCGAGAAGGCTTCGGGCGGCAAGATGAAGGTGCGCGCGATCGGCGCCGCCGCGCTCGGCCCGGACGTGCAGATGCAGCAGGCGCTGATCGGTGGCGCGCAGGAGATGATGGTCGGCTCCACCGCGACGCTGGTCGGCATCACGAAGGAGATGGCACTGTGGGACACGCCGTTCCTGTTCAACAACGCGAAGGAAGCCGACACGGTGCTCGATGGCCCGATCGGCCAGAAGGTGAATGCCAGGCTGCAGGACAAAGGCCTGGTCGGCCTCGCGTACTGGGAGAACGGCTTCCGCAACCTGACCAACAGCAAGCGGCCGATCACGAAGCTGGAAGACCTGAACGGCGTCAAGCTGCGCGTGATGCAGAACAACGTCTACCTGGACAGCTTCAAGACGCTGGGCGCGAACGCGGTGCCGCTGCCGTTCTCCGAGCTGTTCAGCGCGCTGGAGACGAACACGGTCGACGGGCAGGAGAATCCGTACAACACCATCCTGTCGAGCAAGTTCTTCGAGGTGCAGAAGTACCTCAGCATCACCAACCACGTCTACAGCCCGTGGATCGTGCTGGTCAGCAAGAAGTGGTGGGACGGCCTGTCGAAGGACGAGCAGAAGGTGCTGGCCGATGCCGCGAAGGCGAGCCGTGATTTCGAGCGCAAGGACACGCGCGACGAGGCCGGCAAGGCGCTGGCCGACCTGAAGGCCAAGGGCATGCAGATCAACGAGCTGTCGCCGGTCGAGGCCGGCCGCATGCGCGACAAGCTGACGCGCGTGAATGCCGGCATCGGCGCGAACATCGGCATGGAGCTGTGGCAGGAGACGCAGGCGGAACTGGCCCGCCTGCGCAAGTAAGCCGGATCAGCGCGTGAAGCTGTCGATGGTGCTGCCGTCGACACCGATCACCTTGGCGGTGATCGTCGAATCCTTGATGTCGAAGCGCACGTAGTGGTTCACCGCGGTGGCCTTGGCGTTCAACGCACCGATCGTGCGGAAGCCCGCCAAGTCCGACCCCCCGCCGCCGGTGATCAGGTAGACCGTGCCCTTCGCATCGTCTCGCACGCCCGCCGGGTTCGCGCTGTCGGCATACACCGGCACCGAGCGCTCGTACACGTGGTTGTGGCCCGAGATCACCATCTTCACCTTGTACTTGCTGAACTCCTGCAGCAGCGTGTTCCACGACGCGTTCGCCGCGTGCCCGTCGGAATACGTCACCAGCGGCGCATGCGTCAGCACGATGGTGTTCTTGATCGCCGGGTTGGCCGCCGCCTTCGCCAGGTCCCAGCGCAGCCAGTCGAGCTGGTGCTTGTAGTAGTACGAGTCGTAGTTGCCCTCGTTCGCCACGGTGCAGCCGTTCGAACACTCCATCAGGTTGTAGTAGTCCGAATTCAGGTGCATCACCGTGAAGTGCGTGTTCTTGTAGTCGAACGAGTAGTACATGAACTCCGCATACACGCCGCGCACCTTGGCGCAGGCCGATGCGTAGAACGCGCTGTCGGTCAGGTGCTGGATGTCGGTGCGCGTCCAGTCCTGGAAGTAGGCCTTGGCCTGCGTGTGGTTGGGCACCAGCTTCTGCACCGTCGCCTGGCTGAACACGTCGCAGAAGCCGTTGCCGAACTTGTCCGGGTACCAGCCGTCGCCGAAGTTGTCGTCGTGGTTGCCGACCACCGGGAAGTAGTACACCGGCAGCCCGGCCGCCGGCGCCTTGTTCTGCAGCGGCGCGATGATCTCCTTGAAGCTGCCCTTGGCCGCATCGGTCGCGCAGTCGCCGCGCTGCACCCAGTTGGTCGACTTGTCGTAGCCGGTGATCATGTCGCCGGTGTTGAAGACGAAGGCCGCGCTGGCCTCGGCCGCCATCTTGGTCACCAGGTTGATGTGGATGGCGTTGCCGTCGCAGCCGCCGCCGGCCCGGCTGTCGCCATAGGCCAGGAAGCTGAACGAGGTGCCGTCGCCGGCGGGCGGCGTGCCGGGCGCGGCTTCCGCCGAATCTCCGCCTCCGCCGCCGCTGCAGGCCGCGACGGCGGCGAGAACCACCAGCGTGATGTGGAAGAAGCGATGCATCGCGGGGCTCCGTTCAGTATTCATACGCGCCGACGTCGATCTTGCCGCCCTGCGGCCGCGCCGTCGCGAGGAAGTCCTTCGCCACCAGCGCGGTCGGCACACC
>NZ_JBFUFP010000368.1:0-4892 GCF_056403375.1 Rhizobacter sp. P2_H2 | reverse complement strand
GTGCGAGCCGGCGGTACATCGCGAGCACCTGGCCCGAACTGCCGTCCGGGCCGGCCAGCGTCGGCAGCCGGTCGTCTTCCACGTCGCCGAGGTTGGCCTCGAACACCTCGCCCTCGGTGTTGACCAGCTTGTCGCCGTCGTCCTGCGACCACAGCGCCGCGGCGCGGTGCTCCTGCAGCGACACCGCGATCCGGTTCGGCCACACGCGGCGCACGATCGCGTGGCGCACCCACGGCACCGATTCGAAGGCGCGCTGGCCGCGCCCGAGGTCGAACGTGAAGAAGTTGCCGGCGAGCTGCGGCAACGCATTGGCGCGGATCGTCGACACGCTGTTGCGTGCGAGGTCGCCCTCGACGCGGATCGCGCGGATCGCGAACACCGGCTGGCGCGACAGCCACAGCATCAGCAGCGCCATGAAGATCGCCGCGGCCAGCACGAACAACGCCGACGCGCTGGCGTTGAGCAGGCGCACGTCCACCGGCAGCTCGGCGGCCGGTGTGCGGTGGAGTGCGGCGGTGTGGCGCATCGTGGTGTCGGTGGCGTTCAGGCTCGCTGGCTGTCCAGCGTCGCGAGCGACGCGAGGTGCAGGCACAGCTGCTCGTAGCTGATGCCCGCGGCCTTGGCCGACATCGGCACCAGCGAGTGCGAGGTCATGCCCGGCGAGGTGTTCATCTCGAGCAGGAACGGCTGGTTGTCGCGCTTGCGGATCATCAGGTCGGCACGGCCCCAGCCGCGGCAGCCCAGCGTGCGATAGGCCTGCACGACGATGCGCTGGATCTCGGCCTCCAGCGCGGCATCGAGCCCGCTCGGCACGTGGTACTTGACGACGTCGGTGAAGTACTTGTTCTGGTAGTCGTAGGCGCCCTCGGGCGCGGCGATGCGGATCACCGGCAGCGCCTGCGCACCAGCCCCCTGGCCGAGCACCGGGCACGTCACTTCGGCACCGTCGATGAACTCCTCGCACAGCACGTCGGGGTCGTACTTCGCCGACAGCGCGACCGCATCGGCCATGTCGGAGTAGCCCTGCACCTTGCTGACGCCGATCGACGAGCCCTCGCGCGGCGGCTTCACGATCAGCGGCAGCCCGAGCTCGTCGGGCACCGCCTGCACCTGCGCACGGTCCTGGCGATCGGGCGCGAGCCACACGTAGCGCGGCGTCGGCAGGCCGTCGGCGAGCCAGATGCGCTTGGTCATCACCTTGTCCATCGCGATCGCCGAGGCCATCACGCCGGAGCCGGTGTACGGCACGCCCAGCAGTTCGAGCGCGCCCTGCACCGTGCCGTCTTCGCCGTGGCGGCCGTGCAGCGCGATGAAGCAGCGCGCGAAGCCTTCGTGCTTCAGCTCGGCGAGTTCGCGCTCGGCCGGGTCGAAGGCGTGCGCATCGACGCCCTGCGATTGCAACGCGGTCAACACGCCGCCGCCCGACAGCAGCGAGATGTCGCGCTCGGCGGAGCTGCCGCCCAGCAGCACGGCGACCTTGCCGAGCGTCTTCGGATCGATGGGGACTTTCGGGTTCAACGGGCTGGACATCACACGCCCTCCTTCAACAGTTCGAGCACCTGGCCCGGCACGGCGCCGATCGAGCCGGCGCCCATCGCGATCACGACATCGCCGTCGCGGGCCTGCGCGGCGATCGTCTCGGGCATCTGCGCGATGTCGTCGACGAAGATCGGATCGACCTTGCCCGCCACGCGCAGCGCGCGCGCCAGCGAGCGGCCGTCTGCCGCGACGATCGGCGCCTCGCCGGCGGCATACACCTCGGCCAGCAGCACCGCATCGGCGCTGCCCATCACCTTGACGAAATCCTCGAAGCAGTCGCGCGTGCGGGTGTAGCGGTGCGGCTGGAACGCGATCACCAGCCGGCGGCCCGGGAAGGCGCCGCGCGCCGCCGCGATCACCGCGGCCATCTCGACCGGGTGGTGGCCGTAGTCGTCGATCAGCGTGAAGTGGCCGCCACCGTTGGCGCTGCGCGCCGCCGGGTCGCCATAGCGCTGGAAGCGCCGGCCGACACCGCGGAACTCGGCCAGCGCCTTGACGAGCGGCGCGTCCGGCAGCTCCAGCTCGGTCGCGACCGCGACGGCCGCGAGCGCGTTCAGCACGTTGTGCTCGCCCGGCAGGTTCAGCGTGATCGCGATGTCCGGCAGCACGACGCCGTTGCGGCGCTGCACCGTGAAGCGCATCTGCCCGCCCGGCAGCGCCTGCACGTCGACCGCGCGCACCTGCACGTCGGGTCCGAGCCCGTAGGTGACGACCGGGCGCGACACCATCGGGATGATCGAGCGCACGCCGGGGTCGTCGCCGCACAGGATGGCCGCGCCGTAGAACGGCATGCGGTGCAGGAATTCGACAAAGGCCGACTTCAGCTTCGCGAAGTCGTGCCCGTAGGTGTCCATGTGGTCGGCATCGATGTTGGTGACGACCGACAACACCGGCAGCAGGTTCAGGAACGAGGCGTCCGACTCGTCGGCCTCGACGACGATGTAGTCGCCCGAGCCGAGCCGCGAGTTCGCGCCGGCCGCGTTCAGCTTGCCGCCGATCACGAAGGTCGGGTCGACGCCGGCCTCGGCCAGCACGCTGGTGACCAGCGAGGTGGTGGTCGTCTTGCCGTGCGTGCCGGCGATCGCGATGCCCTGCTTCAGGCGCATCAGCTCGGCCAGCATCACCGCGCGCGGCACCACCGGCACGCGCCGGCTGCGCGCGGCGATCACCTCGGGGTTGTCGCCCTTCACGGCAGTGGAGGTGACGACCGCCTCGGCGCCGGCGATGTGCGAGGCATCGTGGCCGACGAACACGCGGATGCCCAGCGACGCGAGGCGCTGCGAGGTGGCGCTGTCGCTCTGGTCGGAGCCGGAGACGGTGTAGCCGAGGTTGTGCAGGATCTCGGCGATGCCGCTCATGCCGGCGCCGCCCACGCCGACGAAGTGGATGTGCTTGACCGCATGCTTCATGCGTCGGCCTCCCCTTCGAGGAGGTTCTTCGTCGGCTCTCGTGGACCTTCGACGAAGTGGATTTGCTTGACGGCGTGCTTCATGCCACCAGCCTTTCGAGTTCATTCGCCACGCGCGCAGCGGCGTGGGGTCGGGCGAGGGCTCGCGCCTTCGTCGCCATCGTGTTCAGTGCATCGCGCGTCAGGCCCTTCAACAGGTCGGCCAGCCGCTGCGGGTTCAGTTCGGTTTGCGGCAGGTGCAGGCCGGCGCCGTGCTGCGCGAGCCACTCGGCGTTGTCGCGCTGGTGGCTGGTGGTGCTGACGACCAACGGCACCAGCACGCTCGCGACGCCGGCGGCGCACAGTTCGCTGACCGTCACCGCGCCGGCGCGGCAGACGATCACGTCGCAGGCCGCCAGCCGCGCGGCCATGTCATCGATGAAGGGCAGCACCTCGGCATCGATGCCGGCCGTCGCGTAGGCGGCCAGCACCGTGTCGAGCTGGGCGGCGCCGGTCTGGTGCGTGACGCGCGGCCGCTGCTCGGCCGGCAGCAGCGCGAGCGCCTGCGGCACCGTCTCGTTCAGCACCTTCGCGCCGAGGCTGCCACCGACCACCAGCACCTGCAGCGGGCCGCTGCGGCCGGCGAAGCGCTCGGCCGGTGGCGCGAGCGCCTCGATCTCGGCGCGCACCGGGTTGCCGGTCACGACGCCGAGCTTCGTCTGGTGCGCCGCCTCGCCGTCGAAGCCGAACGCGATGCGATCGGCCACCGGCAGCAGGCTCTTGTTGCTCATCAGCAGCGAGGCATCGGCGTTCACCAGCATCAGCGGCTTGTTCAGCAGCGAGGCCATCAGCCCGCCAGGGARGCAGACGTAGCCGCCCATGCCGAGCACCGCATTCGCGCGGCGGCGGCGGATGATCTGCAGGCAGCTCCAGAACGCGCCGAGCAGCCGCAGGCCGCCGGTCAGCGTGTGCAGCAGGCCCTTGCCGCGCAGCCCGCTGAAGCTGATCGCATCCATCGGGATGCCGCTCGGCGGCACGAGCCGGTTCTCCATGCCGTGCGTGGTGCCGAGCCAGCTGACGGACCAGCCGCGGCTCTGCATCTCGCGCGCGACCGCGAGGCCCGGGATGATGTGGCCGCCGGTGCCAGCTGCCATCACGACGAGGTGCCTGGAGACCGTGCTCATGCCCGTCCCCCGCGCATCATCTGCCGGTTCTCGATGTCGACCCGCACCACGATCGCCAGTGCGACCAGGTTCATCAGGATCGCCGAGCCGCCATAGCTCATCAGCGGCAGCGTCAGCCCCTTGGTCGGCAGCACGCCCAGGTTCACGCCCATGTTGATGAAGGCCTGCCCGCCCATCCAGATGCCGATGCCCTGCGCGAACAGCCCGGCGAACACCCGGTCGAGCGCGACCGCCTGGCGGCCGATGTGGAACAYCCGGCGCGACAGCCAGAAGAAGGCCGCGATCACGCAGGCCACGCCGATGAAGCCGAGCTCCTCGCCGATCACCGCGAGCAAAAAGTCGGTGTGCGCCTCCGGCAGGTAGTGCAGCTTCTCGACGCTCGAGCCGAGGCCCTGCCCCAGCACCTCGCCGCGCCCGAACGCGATCAGCGAG
This sequence comes from Rhizobacter sp. P2_H2, assembly GCF_056403375.1. Taxonomy (NCBI): domain Bacteria; kingdom Pseudomonadati; phylum Pseudomonadota; class Betaproteobacteria; order Burkholderiales; family Sphaerotilaceae; genus Rhizobacter; species Rhizobacter sp. P2_H2. Next base: position 350 of record NZ_JBFUFP010000368.1, on the reverse strand, counting down.
TGCGACAGCTGGTAGGCCTTGCCCAGCGTGTACTTCTCGTCCCACGGGTTCAGGTACGCGAAGATCCGCTCGCGCCGCCATTCGCTGAAGGTGATCATCAGCACGAACGCGCCGACCAGCACCGCGGTGATCAGGAAGAACATCCGGCCGTTGACGCCGCCAAGGAACAGGATGCCCATCGCGATCGCCGCGATCACCATGAAGGCGCCCATGTCCGGCTCGGCCAGCAGCAGCAGGCCCACCACCGCGACCGAGATCGCCATCGGCATCACCGCGCGGAAGAAGTTCTCCTTCACCTCCATCTTGCGCACCATGTAGTTGGCGGCATAGAGCGCGATGGCCAGCTTGGC
>NZ_JBFUFP010000367.1:0-4893 GCF_056403375.1 Rhizobacter sp. P2_H2 | reverse complement strand
GCCCTAAGTCTGGGTCGCGAGCATCGCTGCCCATGGTCGCCCACGCCTTTCCTGCCACGCCAGCCCGGCCGCCCACCCCGCTGCGCACCGACCTGATGGTCGTGCTGCTGTCGCTGGCCGTGCTGCTGGCCTGGGACCTGAGCGGCCTCGACCTGGCCCTCACGTCGTGGTTCGGCAACGCCCACGGCTTTGCGTGGCGCGATCGCTGGCTCACCGGCACGCTGCTGCACGATGCCGCGCGCTGGCCGGCCTGGCTGCTGTTCGGCGTGCTGCTGGTCGGCATCTGGCGCCCGCTGCCGTTCGCCCGCGGCCTGGCGAAGCGGGAGCGCGTCTGGTGGGTGACGACCACGCTGGCCTGCGTGATCCTGGTTCCGCTGCTCAAGCGCCACAGCGCCACCAGCTGCCCGTGGGACCTGGCCCGCTTCGGCGGCGACGTGCTCGACTACGTGCCGCACTGGCAGTTCTGGAAACGCGACGGCGGCTCGGGCCAGTGCTTCCCGTCCGGCCACGCGTCGACCGCGTTCTCGTTCCTCGCCGGCTGGTTCGCGCTGCGCCGGGTGGCCCCGGTGGCCGCGCGCCGCTGGCTGGCCATCACGCTGGCGTGCGGCAGCGTCTTCGCCTGGGTGCAGGTGATGCGCGGCGCGCACTACCTGAGCCACTCGCTGTGGACCGCGTGGGTGTGCTGGGCGGTCTGCGTGCTGTCCCTGCATGCGCCCCGGCTGCGTCGGATTGCCCCGGCTGCCGGCGAATTGGGCGCGGCCAAGGGTTAACCTCGGGGCATTGCGGACGGGCTGGCCGTCCCCAGATGCACCGATGGAACACCCGACATGATCGAACACATCCAATCCAACCTGCGCGAAGCCCAGCGCGCGCTCGACGCACTGCTGTCCGACGGCCCCGCCCTCGCGAGCGTCGAGCAGGCGGCCGCGCTGCTGATCCAGGTCTTCGAGCGCAAGGGCCGCGTCTACTCGTGCGGCAACGGCGGCTCGATGTGCGATGCGATGCATTTCGCCGAAGAGCTGACCGGCCGCTACCGCGACGACCGCCCTCCCCTCGGCGCCGCGGCGATCAGCGACGCCAGCCACATGAGCTGCGTCGGCAACGACCTCGGCTACGAGCAGGTGTTCTCGCGTTATGTCGAGGCGCACGGCCGGCCGGGCGATTGCCTGCTGGCGATCAGCACCAGCGGCACCAGCAAGAACATCCTGCGCGCCGCCCGCGCCGCGAAGGCGAACGGCCTGTCGGTGATCGCCCTCACCGGCAAGCGCAACCCGGAGTTCGAGGCGCTCGCCGACGTCTACGTCTGCACGCCGGGCGGCCGCTATGCCGACCGCGTGCAGGAGCTGCACATCAAGGTGCTGCACATCCTGATCGAGCTGATCGAGCGCCATTTCTTCCCTGAGAACTATGAGCCCCTCGGTTGACGGGTACATCAACCGATCCCCCAGGGGGATGCGGGCCGGCTTGGGGCGGTCCGGCGCTCGGCCCGCGGCTTCGACAGGAGTTCTGCCATGCAAATAGTCTGCCCCCACTGCCTGACCCGCAACCGCGTGCCCGACGCCCGGCTGGGCGACGACCCGCTGTGCGGCCAGTGCGGCAAGAGCCTGCTGCCGGCGCACCCGATCGAGGTCGACGATGCGAGCCTCGAGCGCCACGTGGCCGGCAACGAGATGCCGCTGCTGGTGGACTGCTGGGCCGAATGGTGCGGCCCGTGCCGCTCGATGGCCCCGCAGTTCGAGGCGGCGCAGCGGCAACTGCCCGGCGTGCGCTTCGCGAAGCTCGACACCGAGGCGGCGCAGCGCAGCGCGGCCGCCTACGGCATCCGCAGCATCCCGACGCTGCTGCTGTTCCGCGGCGGCAAGGAGGTGGCCCGCCGCAGCGGTGCGCTGCCGGCGCAGGAAATCGTCTCGTGGGTGCGTTCGCAGGTGGCGTAGCCCGCCCGGCGCTGTTCCACTCGCGGGTTATTCGAAGGGGCATTTCAGCAATTCGCTGATGGCTCAGCGCGGAGTGCATGGCTATCGTGGCGGCATGCCACTGGCCCTCTACGACCTTCCGAACTGGCTTTTCGGCCTCTTGATCAGCGGCGGCTGGGTCCTGGTCGGGCTGGTCGGCTACGCCGTCTTCCAGCGCGTGTGCCGCGTCACGTTCGCCGAAAGCGACCGCAACCTCGCGATCGCGCTGCTCGGCGTGATCGCCACCATCAACTCGCTGCTGCTCGCGTTCTCGGCGATCTCGGTGTGGGAGTCGTTCGGCTCGGCCGAGAAGGCGGTGCGCACCGAGGCCGTCGTGATGACGGCGCTGGCGCGCGACCTGGTGGTCTACGACACCGTGCCAGCGCGCCAGGCCCGCGACCTGCTGCAGAAGTACGCCGCGGTGGTGGTCGATCAGGAATGGGCCGCGATGCGCAGGGGCGAACTGCCGGAGCAGGCGCGCGACCTGCTCGACGACATGTTTCGCGCGGTCGGCCGCATCGACCCGGCGGGGCCGCGCGAAGCGGCCTTGATGCCGGAGATCTGGGCACGCACCAACGAACTGATCCGGGCTCGCCGGGAACGCACCCAGGCCAGCGAGGCGCAGGTGCCCAGCACGCTGTGGAGCGTCGTCGTGCTGGCGACGATGCTGACCCTGTTGACGACCTACGTGCTGCCGCGCTCTGCGTTCAACATCACCGCGATGGGCCTGCTGTCGGGCGTGTTCGGCCTGGTGTTCTTCTTCATCGCCGCGATGGACCGGCCGTTCGCCGGCTCGGAGAGCATCGGCCCCGAGCCGATCCAGCGGACGATGCAGACGATGGCACGGTGGTCGGCGCAGGCTGCCACGAAGTAGCCGTGCAGTTTTTGCCTTCTGATGGGCGCGATTGCCGCTCAAGCCTGAGCGGCCCTCGAGCCGAGAAAGCTGCTGTGGGACGTCGAGCTGTCGATCAAGATGGCCGATGACTGAGGTCGGTTGCCTCGATGGAGCGGCGCAGGTTGGCGCGAGCCGTTCCCTCCAGGCGTTCAAGGTGGGCATCCGTGTTGAAGAGCCGCGGCCGTGACAGGAAGCCTTGCAGCACGGCGCGGCGCTTCATTCGGTAGACGAACGCCGGCACGTGGAGGTACTCCTCGCGCACCYGCCGCTCATATTCATCGAAGCGCGCGGCGTGAGCGCCGAGGATCGACAGATCCACATCGACCAGTACCTGGGCATCGGGCGTCTCGGGCACGGCATGGTGCTCGGTCGCCATCACCAGCGCGTGCACTCGCGCGGCGGCTTCGGCGTCCCCGCTCAGCGTGATGACCTCTCGCGCCCAGTCGGCGCTGCGCCGCTCGTTGCCACGCGCCTGGGGGTCGTAGACGGCGTCGTGGAACCACAGCGCGATCAGCACTTCGCCCGGGCGCTGCGCAAGGCGCTCGATCTCATCGGCTTGCGCCAGGCATTCCCGCAAGTGCTGCAGCGAGTGGTAGTGCCGCTGCGGCTCGGCGTACGCACTGCACAGGGCCTCGAAGCAGGTGCGCGACGGCTCGGCCAGCCCGGTCGATGCCCACGCGCGCTGCCAGCCTGGAAAGAGATCGTCCACGGCAGTGGCATCAAAGAGCGTGCGAGATGATGCGCCCATCGTAGGCGCAGCTGAGGTAGCCGCCAGGGACGCGCATCACGTCGGTCGCGAAGTCCTCATGGTGTGACTCGGCGCACAGGCCCTGATCGGCCAGGCGCCAGACGCATACACGATTGTCTTCGCCGGCGCTGGCGAGCAGGCCATCGCCGATCACGCGCAGCCGGCGCACCGCCGCACGGTGGGCACGCAGGCTGCGCACCGGGATCCACGCCCCGCCTGAGCGCGCCCAGGTCATGACGCAGCCCTCGCTGTCTCCGCTGGCCAGTCGGTCGATACCCAGCGCGACCACATCACGCAGCGGTGCAGCGCCCGGCAGCGTGGCGATGCAACGGCCGGCACGCAGGTCCCACACACGCAGCGCCCCGTCCTCACTGGCCGAGACCAGCTGCCCCTGCGCGGACTCGGCCAGCGACCACACCCAACCGCCGTGACCGTCGTGCGTCGCGATCAGTGAGCCGTCGGCCTGCCAATGCCGGACAGATCCATCGGCGCCGCCGGTCGCCAACGTGCCGTCTTGCAGAGCGAGCACCGCAAGGCCGCTGCCGGCATGCGCCTTCACGACACGCGTGCACGTCCCTGCTTGCACGTCCCACAGGCGCAGGTCGCCATCGCGCGAGATCGATGCCAGGCTGCCGTCGGCCAGCGCGGCCAGTCCGAGCACCGATTGGCGATGGCCCGGCAGCGTTCCGTGCGACGCACCGTCGAGGCGCCACAGGCGGATCAGCCCGTCGCGTCCACCGCTGGCCAGSAGGTCTTCGCCGAGCCGCGCCATCGTCCACACGTAGCCGTCGTGGCCGGGCTCGAAAGCACCTTGCGGTCGGCTCTCTCCTTCGCGGCGGTACAGCACGTCACTTCGAAGAATGTGCTTCACGCCCTGGGTCACCACCGCGCCTGCATGCCACAGGCTGTGATCGAAGACGATCAGGCTGCCGGCGCAGGGCCGCACGCGGCCGATCTCGCGCGCCGGGGCTCCACCGGTCTCGCCGCCCGGGCCAGCGGAGTAGAAGACGGTGTCGCCGCCGCCGAATGCATCGCCATCGGTGAGGTAGACCATGAAGGTCAGGCACGAGCGGCGATCAGGCCCGCGGTAGTGCACGCCGTCCCGGTGCACATTGAACTGCTGACCCGCGCCATAGCGACAGAATCGGAAACGCTCGTTGAGGCTGTCGAACGCCCAGCGTTGACCATCGAGCAGCAGATGCTCGGGCACGTGCACGAACAGGCGCTCGCCGAGGCGCCGCGCCAGCACYGGATCGTCGACGACCTGGCGTTCGTTGTTGCGGTACGAAGGCGGGTAG
>NZ_JBFUFP010000366.1:0-4901 GCF_056403375.1 Rhizobacter sp. P2_H2 | reverse complement strand
CTGAGATGGAAGACGCCCATCAGCAGCGGCGTCATCAGCGAGCCTCCACCCACGCCGGTCAATCCGACGATGGCACCAATCACGAATCCGCTCGCTACTGCCAGCCAGTCCATGACGTCCCGATCTTGAGGTGCCGGCCAGGGCCGGCGCGGTGGTGTCGATTCAAGGGTTGCGGCGTCGCGCCGAGTTCAGGCTGAACTCAGACGTCGAGCCGCACCTCTTGCCTAGGCGAAGCTGTGCTGTGGCGCGGCATCGTGCCCGGCGACACGAAACACGGAGATCGCCACAGACAGCTTCTCGGCCTGTTGACGCAGGCTCTCGGCCGCAGCCGAGGTCTCCTCGACCAGGGCGGAGTTCTGCTGCGTCGTGTTGTCCAGCTGCGCCACCGCCTGATTGATCTGGCCGACACCGGAGTTCTGTTCCGAGCTGGACTGCGTGATGTCGGCGATCAATTCGCTCACCTTGCGAACCTGTTGCACGGCCTCGTCGATGGTCTTGCGTGCCGCATTGACCTGCAGGGTGCCGGCATCCACCTTTTCCACGCTGCTCGTGATCAGGCCCTTGATCTCCTTGGCCGCGTCCGCCGAGCGCTGGGCCAGGTTGCGCACCTCGGCCGCGACCACGGCAAAGCCTCGGCCCTGCTCGCCGGCGCGCGCCGCCTCGACAGCTGCATTGAGTGCCAGGATGTTGGTCTGGAAGGCGATGCCGTCGATCACCGTGATGATGTCGGAAATCTTGCGGCTCGAATCCTGGATGCCTTCCATGGTCTCGACCACACGCTCGACCGCGCTGCCGCCTTGCCCGGCCACCTCGGACGCCTTGCCCGAGAGGAGGTTGGCTTGACGCGCATTGTCGGAATTCATCTTGACGCTGTCGGCCATCTGCTGCATCGACGCGGCGGTCTGCTGCAGGCTGGAAGCCTGCGACTCCGTGCGCGAGGACAGGTCAAGGTTGCCATGGGCGATCTGCGTCGCAGCGGTCACCACGGTGTCGACGCCGACGCGCACCGTGCTGACCATGCTGGACAGATTGGTCGTCATGAGATTGAGCGAGCCCAACAGTTCACCGATCTCGTCACGCGACCCGATCCGCGCCTGGCGTGTGAGGTCGCCCTCGGCCACCGCTCGGGTGATGGTCACCGCTTCGGTCAGCGGTCGCGTGATCGACCGTGTGATCGCCAGCGCTGCCGCCACGCCCACCAGCATGGCCGCTGCAGCCAGGCCGCCCAGCGTCCACAGCACGGCCTGGTAGGTGGCCCGGCCCTGCTCGATCATGCGCCGGGCATTCGCATCGCTGTGCGCCAGCCAGGCGTCCTTGGCCTTGATGAGGTTCATGTTGTCCACGCGAGCCTCACCCAGCATGATGCCGACGGCGACGTCCCGCTGTGCCGGATCGTCGAGGATGGTGCGCGACGCCGCCATGACCTTCTCATTGGAACGCACGAAGGTGTCGAACCTGGTCTTCACTTCCTGCCAATTGGCGCGATCCTCGTCGTCCTGGAACAGCGCACGCGCTGAATAGTCTTCCAGCACATTGCGTGCGGCTTCGACCGACTTGGCGGTCATCACCTCGGCCTCCTTCTTCTGTTCTTGCTTGCCGAGAATGTGGAGGAACGAGCGGCGTCGCGCGTCGTCGGCGCTGCGCATGAACTCGGTGACCAGCTTGTAGGACGCCATGATGTGGCTGTCGTAGTACTCGGTGTGCGCCTGCAGGCGATMAGCCTGCACCTTGGCCGTGAAAGCCAGGACCGCCAGCATGGCCAGCAAGACGGCGAAGCCGGCGCTCAGGCGCGTACCGATCTTCACATTGGACAGGAATTTCATCCTTTTTACTCCCTTTGATAGACACAAAACTATGTCACCACTATCGGCAGGATGGGAGATTCATAGAGCCAGAAAAGACCAACAATTAACCATTAATTGAATCCATGAGTGATTGTCGATCTTCGTGCATCAGGCCGCGCAATTGACATGGATCAATGCTGATCAATTGCCACACGGGCATCAATCTGTAGATGCCCCATCGAACGTGAAATGTTCGAGCTATTTGCAAATCGCCGTCGAAATGCTTATCTGTCAGTTGTGACGAGGCGGGAGGTAATTGGTCCCGCTTCGCCGCATTGTTCGAGGGAATGGGGCAGCAGCGTCCGGCGGAACATGTCGCCACAGAAGGCACCCCCAGTGCCAGGGAGTCGTCGATGTTTTGCGCCAGCCATTCCATTCCCCATGAAGATTGCCCGCATTGCCGGAAGACCGTGTCGGCGATGCGCCCGACGGTGTTCGCCGAACTGGCCGCGGCCGAATTGAGTGCAGGCACCGTGTGCTGCCTGGGCTGCGACCTGGTCTACCGGGAAGCCCTCGACGCCTGCCCGCGCTGCGCCCGGCCGCACCCGACGCGCAAGCTCCTGCCCGATGCGATGCKGCAGCCGGTGGCCGACCTGTACGCGTTGACCTTGCGTGACATCGCTGGAGCCCACGTGTGAATGCAACGCCCGAGCATTTCCCGGCGGGTGTCGACGAGCGTGACCTGTTGCGGGCGCTGTTGGACAACTCGCCGGATCACATCTACTTCAAGGACAGGYAGTCCCGCTTCATCAAGTCCAGTGCGGCGCAGGCATTCCAGTTCGGGATGACGACACCGGACGGCTTGATCGGCAAGTCGGACTTCGATGTCTTCTCCGAGGCGCACGCCAGGCCCGCCTTCGACGACGAGCAGGAGATCATCCGGACCGGCCAGCCGATCGTCGGCAAGGTCGAGCGGGAAACCTGGGCGGATGGGCGGCCGGACACCTGGGCCTTGACAACGAAGATGCCGCTGCGCAACCAGGTCGGCGAGATCATCGGCACCTTCGGCATCACGAAGGACATCTCCGAACTGAAGGAAGCCGAACGCCGCATCGGCGAGGTGCATCGGCAGTTGCTCGAAGCCTCGCGCCTGGCGGGCATGGCCGAGATCGCCACCAATGTGCTGCACAACGTCGGCAACGTTCTCAACAGCGTCAACATCTCCGCGGGCCTGATCGGCGACCGGCTTCGCGCCTCCAAGCTCAAGGGGTTGAGGCGCGCGGTCGGCCTGATGGACGAGCACGCCGACGACCTGGGCGATTTCCTCACGCACGACGCCCGGGGCAAGCTGCTGGTGGGTTACCTGCGCGAACTGGCGCAGACGCTGGAGGCGGAGCAGGCGGCCATCATCGAGGAACTGGTCCTGCTCGCCAGGAGCGTCGATCACATCAAGGAAGTCGTCGCGACCCAGCAATCGTATGCGGGCGCATCGAGCGTCGTCGAATCCTTGAAGGTCGATGACCTGCTGGACGATGCGCTGCGCATGAACGCCAGTGCACTGACCCGTCACAAGGTCGACGTCGTGAAGCAGGTTTCCGGTCTGCCAGCGCTGCCGCTGGATCGACACCGGATCCTGCAGATCCTGGTGAACCTGATCAGCAATGCCAAACACGCGATGAGGGGCGCACCCCCGGGCCAGAGCCCCTGCATCACGCTGGGCGCGGCGCTGCAGCCCGCCGCGGACGGGCATGTCCTGCGCATCACGGTGGCCGACAACGGCGAGGGCATCGCGTCGGAAAACCTCGTCCGCATCTTCGTTCATGGCTTCACCACCCGCAGCAACGGGCATGGCTTCGGCCTGCACAGCTGCGCGCTGGCAGCCCGGGAGATGGGCGGAACGCTGAGTGCGCAGAGCGACGGGGTCGGACAAGGCGCCACGTTCGTCCTGGCGATCCCGATCGTCCCGCAGGAAGGAACGCCATGACACGCGGCCAGAACCGGCGCATCCTGCTCGTCGACGACATGCCGGCGATCCACGAGGACTTCCGCAAGATCCTGGTGCCGCCACCGGMCGACGCCGGGCTCGGCGCCACCGAGACGGCGCTGTTCGGCGACGAGCCGCAGGAGGAGGCGCGAGCCTTCGAGCTCGATTCGGCCTACCAGGGGCAGGAGGCCCTGGTCCGGGTGCAGGCGTCGCTGGCGGCGGAGCGGCCCTATGCACTGGCTTTCGTGGACATGCGCATGCCACCGGGCTGGGACGGCGTGCAGACGATCGAGCGCCTGTGGCAGGCCGATCCGCGACTGCAGGTCGTCATCTGCACCGCCTATGCCGACACCTCGTGGGACGAGGTGCTGGCGACACTCGACGTGCGCGACCGGCTGCTGATCCTCAAGAAGCCGTTCGACGCGATCGAGGTGCGCCAGCTCGCGAGCATGCTGACCGCCAAGTGGCAGATGACGCAGGATGCAGCCGCGCAGCTCACGCGCCTGGAAGACGCGGTCGTCGAGCGCACGCGCGAGATCACGAGCACCAACGAGGCGCTGCAGGCCGAGGTGGCCGAGCGCAAGCACCTGCAGGGGCAGCTGGTGCAGTCGGAGAAGCTCGCCTCGATCGGCCAGCTGGCGGCCGGCGTGGCGCACGAGATCAACAATCCGATCGGCTACATCTTCTCCAACTTCGGCACGCTGGAGGACTACCTCGGCAAGCTGTTCAAGATGCTGGCAGCCTACGAAGCCGCCGAGGCCCAGGTCGGCTCGCCCGATGTCGCCGCGCGGCTGCGCAAGCTGCGCGATGACATCGAGCTGGAGTTCCTGAAGGAGGACATCCCGGTGCTGATGCGAGAGTCCCGGCAGGGCATCGTGCGCGTGCGCCAGATCGTGCAGGATCTCAAGGATTTCTCACGTGCGGATTCCTCGCAGGACTTCCAGCTGGCGGATCTTCACCAGGGCATCGACTCGACCCTGAACGTGGTGGCCAACGAGGTCAAGTACAAGGCGGACCTGGTCAAGGAATACGGCGTGATTCCCGACGTCGAGTGCCTGCCGTCCCAGATCAACCAGGTCGTGATGAACCTGGTGGTCAATGCGGCGCAGGCGATGGGAGAGGAACGCGGCCGC
>NZ_JBFUFP010000365.1:0-4908 GCF_056403375.1 Rhizobacter sp. P2_H2 | reverse complement strand
CCATCGTGCAGCTGGCGCGCAGCCTGGACATCACGGTGATCGCCGAGGGCGTCGAGACGATCGCGCAGCAGGATTTCCTGACGCGGCTCGGCTGCGACGAACTGCAGGGCGAGCTGGTCAGCTCGCCGCTGCCGGCGGCGGCGTTCGAGGCGTGGGCGATCGCGCTGGCGCGGCCGGCGCTGGTGTGAACGCCGGGCGCAGACTCACCGACTCAGGGCCGCGTGATGATGTCGTCGTTGGCGAGCCAGCGCTCGGCGGCCGCGGCGGTGCGGACGGACAGGCCTTCGACCAGCGATGCCTTGACCAGGTCCCTGACGCCGGTGTCGCGCGATTCAAGCGCCCGCTCCATCAGCTGCAGCAAGCGGGTGACGGGTTCCGCCCCGGCCGGTTCCTTCACCAGCCCCATCACCACCCGGGTGACATCGGCCATGAATACCGCAGGCACCAGGCCCTGGTGGGCCTCGATGTGCTGCCTGTGCAACGCTGACAGTTCGGGAACCTGCGTCAGCAGGTCGTCGATGAACGCCGCGATGCTCATCTGCTTTTCCAGGGGGCTCACGGGATCCTTCGGAGCGGTTGACTGCAACCGACCTGTGTGACCCCGGGCGCCGATTGGTTCCCTGGCGGACGGCTCGTGCGGCCCGTCAGCGCTTCTTGACCGGCCTCGTCCACCCCTCGAGCGACACCTGCTTCGCGCGCGACACCGTCAGCTGGCCGGCCGGTGCGTCCTTCGAGATCGTCGAGCCGCCGCCGATCGTCGCGCCGGCACCGATCACGACCGGCGCGATCAGCACGCAGTTGCTGCCGACGTGCACGTCGTCGCCGATCACGGTGCGGTGCTTGTTCGCGCCGTCGTAGTTCGCGGTGATGCTGCCGGCGCCGTAGTTCACGCGCTCGCCGACCGTCGCATCGCCCAGGTAGGCCAGGTGGTTGGCCTTCGCGCCCTTTGCGAGCGTCGAGTTCTTCACCTCGACGAAGTTGCCGATGTGCACCTCGTCGCCCAGCTGCGCGCCGGGGCGCAGCCGCGCGAACGGGCCGACCAGCGCACCGCGCCCGACGCTGACGCCCTGCGCCTCGCCGTCGATGTGCGTGAATGGATGGATCACCGCGCCGGCCAGGAGGCGCGCGTTGCGGACCACGCAGTTCGCGCCGATGCGCACGCCGTCGCCGAGCTCGACCTCGCCGTCGAAGATGCAGTTGACGTCGATCTCGACGTCGCTGCCGCAGGTGAGGCTGCCGCGCACGTCGAAGCGCGCCGGATCGGCCAGCCGCACGCCGGCCTCCATCAGCGCCTCGGCACGGGCGCGCTGGTAGCGGCGCTCCAGGTCGGCCAGCTGCATCGGGCTGTTGACGCCCAGCACCTCGGTCTCGCTCTTCGGCTGCGCGGTGACGACCGGCACGCCGTCGGCGACCGCCATCGCGATGATGTCGGTCAGGTAGTACTCGCCCTGGGCGTTCTTGTTGTCGAGCCTGGCCAGCCAGCCCTTCAGGCGCTTCGTCGGCACCGCCATCACGCCGGTGTTGACCTCGCGGATCTCGCGCTGCGCGGGCGTCGCGTCCTTGTGCTCGACGATCGCGCGCACCTGCTCGCCGTCGCGCACGATGCGGCCGTAGCCGGTGGCATCGGCCAGCGTGATCGTCAGCAGCGCGAAGCGCTCGCCGCCGCAAGCATCGACGAGCGCGCGCACCGTGGCCGCCTCGATCAGCGGCGTGTCGCCGTTCAGGATCAGCGTGGTGCCTTCGTCGTGCAGCTGCGGCACGGCCTGCTGCACGGCGTGGCCGGTGCCCAGCTGCGGCATCTGCCGCACGAAGAGCAATCCGGGTGCCTGCACCGCCGCCTCGACCTGTTCGGCGCCGTGGCCGGTGATCGTGATGATGCGGGTCGCCCCCAGCGATGCTGCGGTACCGAGAACATGCTGCAATAGGCTTCGCCCGGCCAGCTTGTGCAAGACCTTGGGCAGGCTGGATTTCATGCGGGTGCCCTTGCCCGCGGCCATGATCACGATGTCGAGTGCCATGCAACGTCCTTTTTTCAGGTCGGTGATTATCGGCGTCGCGCTGGCGCTGACCACCCTGCTTTCAGGGTGTGGTGCGATGCGCCTGGCCTACAACCAGGCGCCGGACCTCGGCTACTGGTGGCTGGACAAGTACATCGACTTCAACGACGAGCAGACGCCGCGGGTGCGCGACGCGATCACGTCGTGGTTCCGCTGGAACCGCCGCACCCAGCTGCCGGACTATGCGCAATGGGTGGACAAGCTGGCCGGCGAGCTGCAGCAACCCATCACGGCCGCCCAGGCCTGCCGCTGGACCGACGAGGTCGAATCGYGCATGTTCACCGGCCTCGACCAGGCGCTGCCGGCGCTGGCCGAGACGGCGCTGTCGCTGAGGCCGGAGCAGCTGAAGCACATCGAGAAGCGCTACGCGAAGGTCAACGAGGACTATGCCGACGACTACCTGCAGCCCGACCCGCAGGACCGGCTGAAGGCCACGATGAAGCGCACGATGGAGCGCGCCGAGATGCTGTACGGCGACCTCGACGAGGCGCAGACCGAGCGGGTGCGGCGGGCGATGGCGGCATCGCCGTTCGACCCGGAGCTGTGGCTGGCCGAACGCAAGGCGCGCCAGCAGGACGTGCTGCAGACGCTGCGAAAGCTGCTGGCCGAGCGGCCGCCGCAGCCCCAGGTGCAGGCCGCGCTGCGCGCGATCGCCGAGCGGGTGCAGCACTCGCCGCGCGAGAACTTCCGCAGCTACCAGGAGAAGCTGACGCGCTACAACTGCGAGTTCGGGGCGCAGCTGCACAACACGACGACCGCGGAGCAGCGGCAGTACGCGGCGAAGAAGCTCAAGGGCTGGGCCGGCGACTTTCGCGCGCTGGCGGCGGACACCGGGCGATGATGGATCAGCTCGGCGGAAGCTGGATCGTCACGCGCCGAGGGTTGATCCCGGTCTGYGGAAAGTCCTTCAGCGCCGCGTCGAACATCGCGGCGATCATCGCATCGCCACCCATCGTCGTACCGTCGTTGGCCGCGCGCGCCTCATACACCACCTGCCCGGACTGCCGGTCGCGGATCAGCACCGCCACCTCGCGGTCGTAGTAGGTCGTGTCGTAGTAGCGCGGGCCGAAGTAGCCGGGCGGGCCCCAGAACGGGCCTCGGCCATAGCCGCCGTAGCCGTAGCGCGAACGGAACAAGCCGCCATGCCACCAGAACGGGTCGTCGTACGGCGAGACGTCGTAGCGGTTGATGCGCGCGCCGACCTGCACCGTGAAATCGGCCGCCTTCGCGTCGCCCGCCTCGCTGAAGCCGGCCACCTGCAGCGAGTGCCGGGCCATCGACTCCAGCTTCTCCTGCTCCATCGCCCGCGCCTGCTGCGACGGCAGGCGCTCGAAGGCGTAGGTCGATGCGCTGCGCCCGGCCGGCCATTGGCTGTAGGTGGAGACGTTGCTGTCGACCGCGTTCATCGCGGCACACCCCCCCAGGCCCAGCAGCGCGCCGGCCAGCAGGGTGGTGGTCAGGGCAGGTTTCCACATGGTCGGCCTCCGTCAGGTCAAACGTGCAGCTTGATGGGCACCGCGTCGCCGGCGGGTTCGGCCGGGGCACAGCTCTCGTCGTCGTCGAAGGCCCGATCGCCAGCGGCATCGGGCACGCCGGTGGTTTTGAGTGTGGTGAACGGGTAGAGGTTCCGGTCCATCATGTGCGACGGCACGATGTTGCCCATCGCGGTGAACATGTTCTCGATGCGGCCGGGGAAGCGCTTGTCCCAGTCGCGCAGCATCTGCTTGGTCTGCACGCGCTGCAGGTTCTCCTGGCTGCCGCACAGCGTGCACGGGATGATCGGGAACTGCCGGTGCGCGGCCCAGCGCTCCAGGTCGGGCTCGGCCACGTAGGCGAGCGGGCGGATCACGATGTTCTTGCCGTCGTCGCTGACCAGCTTCGGCGGCATGCCCTTCATGCGGCTGCCGAAGAACATGTTCATGAACAGCGTCTGCAGCATGTCGTCGCGGTGGTGGCCGAGCGCCACCTTGGTCGCGCCGAGCTCGCCGGCCACGCGGTACAGGATGCCGCGGCGCAGCCGCGAGCACAGGCTGCACATCGTCTTGCCCTCGGGGATCAGGCGCTTGACGATCGAGTAGGTGTCCTGGTTCTCGATGTGGAACGGCACGCCGCGCGACTTCAGGTACTCCGGCAGCACGTGGTCCGGAAAGCCCGGCTGCTTCTGGTCGAGGTTCACCGCCACCAGCTCGAAGCGGATCGGCGCGCGCTGCTGCAGGTTCAGCAGGATGTCGAGCAGCGCATAGCTGTCCTTGCCGCCGGACACGCAGACCATCACCTTGTCGCCGTCCTCGATCATGTTGAAGTCGGCGATCGCCTGGCCGACCTGGCGGTGCAGGCGCTTGCTGAGCTTGTTGATCTCGAAGGCCTGCTTCGCCTCGTCCTTGGTGTCTTGTCGGTTGTCCAGTACGGCACTCATCACAGGTCCTTCTTCATTCCAAACACTTCGCAGCCGACGGCTTCGCAGTCGGGGTACACGTCGGGTTTCGCGGTCGACACGCGCGCGGCGCGCACGCGCGGGTGCGCCAGCATCAGCGCCAGCACGTCGTCGCACAGCGTTTCCTGCAGGTGGATGTGGCCCTGCAGCACGCGGTGGGCGATGGTGCGGCGCATGAAGTCGTAGTCGACCACCTCGTCGAGCTTGTCGGCCTTCGGCGTCGACATCGCGAGCGGAATGTAGAGATCGACGTTGATCAGCACCCGCTGCTCGCCCCTCTTCTCGAATTCGTGCACGCCGATGTTGATCCGCACCTCGTAGTCGTGCAGGAACAGCCGGCGGCAGTCCATCAGGCTGGGGTTGCTGAGGAGCGAATGCATGTCAGGTCTTCTTCCCGGGATTGGCAATGAACATCAC
>NZ_JBFUFP010000364.1:0-4912 GCF_056403375.1 Rhizobacter sp. P2_H2 | reverse complement strand
CGTACCGCCGGCTCGCGCGCTCGACCGCGGCGCCGATCAACATCCAGTGGGGCACCGACAACCGCACGGTGGGCATCCGCTCGCCGGTGGCGACGCCGGCGGCGCGGCGCGTCGAGAACCGCGTGATCGGCGCCGACGCGAACCCGTACGTGGCGCTCGCCGCCACGCTCGCCTGCGGCTACCTCGGCATCAAGAACAGGATCGAGCCGGCCGCCGAGTGCAAAGGCGACGCCTACCTGTCGGAGTACCAGCTGCCGCGCTCGCTGAGCGAGGCGCTGGGCTGGCTCGCCGACGAGAAGGACCTGCACGACGTGCTGGGCAAGCCGTTCATCACCGTCTACTCCGAGATCAAGGAGATCGAGCACGACGAGTTCATGAAGGTGATCTCGCCGTGGGAGCGCGAGCATCTCCTGCTGCATGTGTGAACAAGATCCGGAGACTTTGCGATGACTGAAACCAAGCGCAATACGAAAGACTGGCAGGCCGCCRACGCGGCGCACTACCTACATCCCTTCACCGACTTCAAGTCGCTCGCGGCCAAGGGCTCGCGCATCATCACCAAGGCCGACAACATCTACCTGTGGGACAGCGAGGGCAACAAGATCCTCGACGCGATGTCCGGCCTGTGGTGCGTCAACGTCGGCTACGGCCGCCAGGAGCTGATCGACGCGGCGACCGCGCAGCTGAAGCAGCTGCCGTTCTACAACTCGTTCTTCCAGACCGCGACGCCGCCGGCGATAGAGCTGGCCGAGCTGCTGGCGCAGGTGACGCCGCCGCAGTTCAAGCATGTGTTCTTCAGCGGCTCCGGCTCCGAGGGCAACGACACCGTCGTGCGCATGGTGCGGCGCTACTGGGACGTGCTCGGCCAGCCGGAGCGCACGGTGATCATCAGCCGCCACAACGCGTACCACGGCTCGACGATGGCCGGCGCCTCGCTCGGCGGCATGAGCGGCATGCACGCGCAGGGCGGGCTGCCGATCCCGGGCATCACCCACATCGAGCAGCCGTTCTGGTTCGAGAACGGCCAGGGCATGAACCGCGAGGAGTTCGGCATCCGCGCAGCCGACTGGCTGGAGTCGAAGATCCTCGAGGTCGGCGCCGACAAGGTGGCCGCCTTCATCGGCGAGCCGGTGCAAGGCGCCGGCGGCGTGATCGTGCCGCCCTCGAGCTACTGGCCGGCGATCCAGCGCATCTGCGACAAGCACGGCATCCTGGTGGTGTCCGACGAGGTCATCACCGGGTTCGGGCGCACCGGCCGCTGGTTCGGCTGCGAGACGATGGGCTTCAAGCCCGACCTGATGACCTTCGCGAAGGGCGTGACCTCGGGCTACATCCCGCTCGGCGGCGTGATGGTCGGCGATCGCATCGCGAAGGTGCTGATCGAGCAAGGCGGCGAGTTCAACCACGGCTACACCTACTCCGGGCACCCGGTGGCGTGCGCGGTGGCGCTGGCCAACATCCGGCTGATCCAGCGCGAGGGGCTGGTCGACCGCGTGCGCACCGAGCTCGGGCCGCATCTCGCGGCGCGCTTCGCCGAGCTCGGCGAGCATCCGCTGGTCGGCGAGGCGCAGACCTGCGGAATGATGGGTGCGCTGCAGCTGGTGAAGGACAAGTCGGCCAACCGCGTGTTCGACAGCGCGCTCGAAGTCGGCATGGTGTGCCGCGGCCACTGCTTCGGCAACGGGCTGATCATGCGCGCGGTCGGCGACCGCATGATCGTCGCACCGCCGCTCGTGATGACGATCGCGCAGGTCGACGAGATGGTCGCGCTGATCCGCAAGTGCCTCGACCTCACCCTCGCCGACGTCAGGCAGCGCGGCTGGCTCTGATCTTGCGTTCGACGATTCAGGTTCGGATTTCTCTCAACACGAAGGACATGACCATGAAGCAGGTGTTCGGTGCATTGGGATGTGCGGTGGCTGCAATGCTGTGGGGCACGGCGGCCGTTGCGCAGGAGGAAGACAAGGTCATCAACATCTACAACTGGTCCGACTACATCGCCGAGGACACGCTGGCCAACTTCGAGAAGGAGACCGGCATCAAGGTGCGCTACGACAACTTCGACAACAACGAGATCGTCCATGCGAAGCTGGTGGCCGGCAAGAGCGGCTACGACGTGGTCGTGCCGTCGTCGTACTGGGCCAAGCTGCAGGCCGACGGCGGGCTGCTGCGCAAGCTCGACAAGAGCAAGCTGCCGAACCTGAAGAACATGGACCCGCAGACCCAGGCGACGCTCGCCAAGCTGGACCCGGGCAACGACTACATGGTGGACTGGCTGTGGGGCTACACCACGGTGGGCATCAACGTCGACAAGGTGAAGGCCGCGCTCGGCAGCCTGCCGATGCCCGACAACGCCTGGGACCTGGTGTTCAAGCCGGAGTACATCAGCAAGCTGAAGTCGTGCGGCGTGTCCTTCCTCGATTCGCCGACCGACATCGTGYCGGCCGCGATGCACTATCTCGGCAAGCCGGCGTTCTCGCGCAACGCCGGCGACTACCAGGCGGTGCCGGACCTGCTGAAGAAGATCCGTTCGTCGGTGACCTTGTTCAGCTCGTCGGGCTACATCAACGACATGGCCAACGGCTCGATCTGCGTGGCGCTCGGCTGGTCGGGCGACATCAACATCGCCCGCCAACGCGCGATCGACAGCAAGACCGGCCAGAAGATCGAGGCGCTGATCCCGAAGACCGGCGGCGTGCTGTTCTTCGACACGATGGTGATCCCCGCCGATGCGCCGCACCCGGACAACGCGCACAAGTTCATCAACTACATCATGAAGCCCGAGGTGCATGCGTCGCTGACGAACAAGGTGTTCTACGCGAACCCGAACAAGGAATCGCGCAAGTTCATCAAGCCCGAGGTGGCGAGCAACCCGACGGTGTTCCCGGGCGATGCCGACATGCAGAAGATGGCGCTGCCTGATGCGGTGACCAACGACATCCGGCGCACGATGACGCGCATCTACACCTCGTTCAAGACCGGCGTCTGAGCGAGGCTGCGATGACCAGCACACCGCAAGCCGGTTTCCTGCGCATCGAGGACGTGGTGAAGGATTTCGGCGGCGGTGCCGTCGCGGTCAACCACGTCAGCGTCGACATCGCGAAGGGCGAGATCTTTGCGCTGCTCGGTTCGTCGGGCTGCGGCAAGACAACGCTGCTGCGCATGCTGGCGGGCTTCGAGACGCCGACCTCGGGCCGCATCGTGCTCGACGGCAAGGATCTCGCCGGCCTGCCGCCGTATGCGCGGCCGTTGAACATGATGTTCCAGTCGTACGCGCTGTTCCCGCACCTGACGGTGTGGGACAACATCGCGTTCGGGTTGCGGCGCGACCGGCTGCCGAAGGGCGAGATCGCCGAGCGGGTCGACGCGATGCTGAAGCTGGTGCAGCTCACCAAGTACGGCAAGCGCAAGCCGCACCAGCTGTYGGGCGGCCAGCAGCAGCGGGTGGCGCTGGCGCGCAGCCTGGCGAAGAAGCCGCAGCTGTTGCTGCTGGACGAGCCGCTGGGGGCGCTCGACAAGAAGCTGCGCGAGGAGACGCAGATCGAGCTGGTGAACATCATCGAGGAGGTCGGCGTGACCTGCGTGATGGTGACGCACGACCAGGAAGAGGCGATGACGATGGCCTCGCGCATCGCGGTGATGAGCGAGGGGCGCTTCCTGCAGGTCGGTCCGCCGGCCGACATCTACGAGACGCCGGCGACGCGCTTCGTGGCCGACTTCATCGGCAACGTGAACCTGATGGACGGTGCGGTCACCGAGGACCAGCCGGACCACGTGGTGATCACCTGCCCCGATTGCACGCACTACGTGGGCCACGGCATCACCGGCACCGAGGGCATGGAGGTGACGGTGGCGCTGCGGCCCGAGAAGATCCAGCTCTCGCGCCAGGCACCCGACGGCGAGCACGGGCCGCACAACCGAGCCCGCGGCAAGGTCAAGAACCTCGCGTACTTCGGCAGTTTCACGGTGTTCCACATCCAGCTGCCCAGCGGCGCGATGCTGAAGGTCAGCCAGAACAACGCCGAGCGGCATCGCGACGACGTGCTCACCTGGGACGACGAAGTCTGGGCGCATTGGTCGCCTTCGGCTCACGTGGTGCTGACGCAATGAGAGCGCCGAGCTGGTGGAGAGGGAGAAGCGCCGTCATCGGCATTCCGTATCTGTGGCTGCTGGTGTTCTTCCTGGCGCCCTTCCTGATCGTGCTGAAGTACAGCGTGTCGGAAATGGGCGCCGTGACGCCGAACGACATCACGAGCGTCGCCGATGGCGCACTGAAGATCACGCTGAAGTTCGGCAACTACGTCTTCATGACCGGCGACGCGCTGTACTTCAAGGCATACGTGTCGAGCCTGAAGTTCGCGGCCATCACCACCCTGCTCTGCCTGGCGATCGGCTACCCCTTCGCCTATTTCATGGCCCGGGCGAAGCAGTCGCTGCAGCCGGCGCTGCTGATGCTGGTGATGCTGCCGTTCTGGACGTCCTTCCTGCTGCGCGTCTATGCCTGGAAAGGCCTGCTCGAGGAAGGCGGTTGGGTGCATCGCATCGTCGTCGGGCTCGGCCTGGACCAGTTGCTGGTGCGCGCCGACATGATCGACGTGCCCGGCAAGCTGATGAACACGCCCTTCTCGCTCGTGATCGGCATGACCTACACCTACCTGCCGTTCATGATCCTGCCGCTGTACGCCAACCTCGCGAAGATGGACCTGCGCCTGCTCGAGGCCGCCGCCGACCTCGGCGCGACACCCTGGCAGGGGTTCTGGCGCATCACCGTGCCGCTGTCCAAGGCCGGCATCATCGCCGGCTCGATGCTGGTGTTCATCCCCTGCGTCGGCGAGTTCGTCACCCCCGAGCTGCTCGGCGGACCGCAGACGCTGATGATCGGCCGCGTGCTGTGGGACGAGTTCTTCAGCAA
>NZ_JBFUFP010000363.1:0-8727 GCF_056403375.1 Rhizobacter sp. P2_H2 | reverse complement strand
GTCGTGGACGACGCAGCGGCCGGCGTCGTGGCGGTAGTGGAGTTGCAGGCGACCGTTCCAGGCCATGGGCTCGGGGTGTTGATGCGGGGCGCGTGCAGTGTAGGGGCGGCCGCCGCATCCTCGGTCGGCACCGGCCGCCGCGTCTCCAGCAGCCAGATGCCGGGCGTGGTGTCGGCGAACGGGATCGCGACCGGCCCGAGGGCCGCCAGGCGGCGTTTGATCGACGGCAGCATGCGAGCCTCCTTCAGTGCGTCCGTGCGCCGGTGCGCGTGAACGGGGGCTCGGCCGGCTCGTCCACCGCCGGCTCGTCGAAGTAGCGGGCCGCCATCGCCTGCGCCATCTGCGATGGCGTCAGCAGCTGCAGGTGGGCCGGCGGCGCGGTGCTGCGGCTGATCAGGTCGAGCAGCAGGTCGAGTGCGATCGCGGTGGTCGACAACGCGAGCCACAGCAGCACCTGCTCGAGCCAGTCCTGCCCGATCACCAGCGCGACCGGCACCGAGACCCACAGGCTCAGGCAGTAGAAGCAGGCGAGCGACGAGCCCTCGCCGGCCCAGCGCCGCAAGGTCTCCAGCACGCGGCGCGGGCCGGCTTGCACGTGCAGCAGGTGGGTGAGGCGCCAGACGGCCAGCGCGCCAAGGACGGACAGGTACCACTTCATGGGCGTCTCCTGAGGATGGGATGGGGTGGAGGAATCCATGGACCGCATTCCATCGGCCCCGCCTTCCCATTGACACGCCCGTGTGCGGCCCGATCGCCCCGGGCGCGAGACGATCACGAGACGATGGGGCGCCGGACACAAAAAACCCCTGGGAGGACGGGCCTCGCAGGGGTTGAGGGGGAGCGCGGTGTGATCAGGCGCGGCGCGGTTTGTCCTCTCCCTTGGGGATGATGTCCCCGTCACCGCAGGGGTCGGGTTGGCGGCCCTTCGGCGGCTCGTAGCGCGCGTTGAACACCGGGAACTCGGGGATCGCCGCCGGCAGCAGGCCCTTGAACGGTTGGCCCTTGTGGTACTCGACGATGAAGTCGACCCAGTCGGTGACCTTCACGAAATCGATGATGTGCGGCTGCACGCGCGGCAGCGTCGGGTCGGGGTTCACGTCGAGGTAGTACGGCGAGCGCCAGTCCCACAGGCCGAGCAGCAGCGGGTCGGGCAGGAAGATGTTCATCGCGAGGTTCTTCGCCGAGAAGTCCCACAGCGCGCCGGGGGCCGTCCACGGCGCGTCGACGGCGCCGTAGCGCTTGATGTCCTTCAGCGCATCGCGCAGCCCGGCCGCCGCCTGCTGCACCTTGAACGGCGCGAAGTCGGTGGCCAGCAGCTCGGTGGCCAGGCTGTCGATGTCGGTCAGCTCGTCCGGCGTCTCCAGGTCCAYGTTGGCGTTGGTGTCGAACTGCTGGGCGCGGCGGATCGCGGCGCGGATCTTCTGCACGATCGCCGGGCGTTGCGCAGGCGTCGAGGTGCGCAGCGCGGCGAGCAGCGCATCGGCCAGGTCGTCGATGCGCTCGACGATCGCCTGCAGACGGCCGAGCTGCACGACGCAGCCGACGGTCGGGTGGTTGCCCTTCGCGGCGAGGATGTCCTTGTTGCCGTCGGCGAACCACTGCGCGAGCTGCTGCGCGGTGGCGCTGCCGGCCGCCGCCAGTTTCTGGAACACCGCCGGGTAGGCCGCGCCGGCGGTGAAGAAGTTGTAGTTCTCGTAGCCGGTCGCGTAGTCGGCGTACGGCGCCACCGTGTGCAGCACCTCGACCGACATGTTGAAGCAGTTGTTGAAATGGATCGCGGCCAGCTTCGGGACGCCGGCGTCCTGGGCCTGCTTCAGCGCGTCGCCGAGGCCCCAGGTGGAGAGCGGCATCTGGCTGACCGGCAGCACCGGCGAGCCCTGCGGCAGCACCGGTGACCCCTGGGGCAGCACCGGCGAGCCTTGCGGCAGCACCGGGGTGCCGCCCGATTCGCTGAGGTGCCACTCGAAGGCGCCGCCGGCGGTGATGTTGTGGGCCGTCAGCTTGCTGCGATCGATCTCGGGCAGGAACCCGGCTCCATGGCCTTCGAGCGCGAGCACCAGTGCGGCGGCGGGATGGGCCTGGTGCGCCTGGCGCAACAGGCCGGCCAGCGTGTTCGGCGAGGTCATGTCCTGCTTCCAGCGCGAGGTGACGACCACGTCGGCCGGCTGCAGCGCCGCGATCTCCACGAGGTAGGAATCGTCGTCGGCCAGGTCGATCAGCGCGGTGACGTGCACGCCGCTGGCAGCGATCTTCGGCAGGGCCCGCATCAACGGGTGCTGCGACAGGTCGCGCGAGGTTCCGTCGGGGAACCCGCTCAGCACGGGATCGCCGCCGAACGGCGCGAGGACGACCAGCGCGACGCCGTCGGTCGCGGACGAGGTGTTCGGATCGGAAGCAAGGAGGCGGGGCAGGGGCATGACGGTTCCTCGATGAGGCAATGGGTGCGAAATCGCGTCGATACACTAACCGTCGCGCGCTCGCATGCCCAGGCATGGCGGACCGCGCAAATCCGTCGCGGTCCGGACGATCGCGAGACGATGCACCGGATCCATGGCGAACCATCCCCCTAACTTGCAGGGCGGCCCAGGTGCCGCAGCGCTGCCGCTGCCGGCCGGCACGGTGGAAACCCTGCTGGGGCAGGCGCTGGCCGCCCACAAGACGGGCACGCTCGACGACTGGCTGCGGCGTCGGCCCCGGGCCACCCGCTGGTTCGTCAGGCGCTTCCTGCAGCCGGTGCTCGGGACCGCCGGCGATGCGTTGCCGCGCGACCGTGCGCTGGTCGAGGCGACCGCGCTGTGGCTGCGCTGGGTCGTCTCGCAGCTGCGCCCCGACCAGGCGTCCGTGCTCTCCGGCATCGATGCCGCGGCATGGGTGGATCGCACGAGCTGGCGGCCGATGCTGGCCTTGATGTGCCACTACGGTTTCGAGCCGGTGCCCGATTTCCGGCAGCGCTACCGCCGCCATCCCGACGAGGCGGCCAGCGAGAACCTCTGCGGGCTGTGGGCGATCGGCCCGAGCACCTTCTACCGCTATCTCGAGAAGGGCAAGCGCCTCGCGGCCGAGGCGCTGCTGGAGCGCCCCGCGGCCGGCGAGCGGCGCATCGCGATGCGGCAAATGGTGCTGCGCGAGCTGCTGCCTCGCCTGGAGCTCGCGTCACCGGCGGAACTGGTCGATTGGCACCGGCGGCAATCGACGCTGGCGCTCGCGCAACAGGACACGTTGTCGGCGCTGTGGCACCTGCAGCAGGCGAGCGCGCCGGCCGCCTTCATCGAGCTGCTGCAGCGCGCGCGGGTCGACGTGGCCGACGATGCGGAAACCGATGCGCTGATCGCGCTCGTGGCCGCCGGTGCGTCGGACCCCCGGCAACGCTTCGACCTGCTGCTGGCACAGGCGGCGTTGTGGCGCATCCGCGATGCCGGCGATCGCGAGCGCCAGGCCTATGAGCAGGCGCTGCGGCTGGCCAACGGGTGCGGCGACGCCCTGATGCTGGGCATCGTCTACGGCGCACTCGGCAAGTTCTATGAACCGCGCGACGCCGACCGTGCCTTCGCGTGCTACGAGGACAGTGCGGAGTTCCTGCGCCGCGCGGGCCTGGAGGACGGCCGCCCGCCGGGTGCGGCGGTCGCCGAGGAGTACCTGGCGACGCTGGTCAAGCTCGCCYGGCTCTACGTGCTGCGCAACGACCCGCGCTCGCGCGCCGTGCTGGACCGGGCGGAGCCGTTGCGCCGCGACCCGTCGCTGTCGCCCGCCACGGTCGGCATGCTGGAGCAGACCTGGGGCGAGTACTGGCGCCGGGCCGGCGACCTGCGCCGGGCGCTCGAGCACAAGCACCGCGCGCTGAACATCTTCGAGCGCGAGGGCGACCGGCTGTCGGTGCTGAAGACCTACGCCAACCTCAGCCTGATCTACGGCGACGCGAAGGATTTCGACAGCGCGATCGCCTATTCGCAGCGCATCCTCGGGATGGCCGGCAGCGTTCCGATCGAACCGGAAACGCTGACCAGCACGCACCTGAACCTCGGTGCGACCTACTTCTGGCAGGGCCGCTACGGCGAGGCGATCGCCGAGTACCGGCAGGCCCTCGCGATGGGGGAGCAGGCCGGCCTGAGCCTGCACGTGCGCCGCGCGCACTACAACCTGGCCGAGGCGCACTACAAGCGCTACCAGCTCGACGCACAGCCCGATGACGAAAGCCAGGGCGATGCGCACGCGGCCGCGGCGCTGAAGGTCTCGCCGGGCGACAGCGATCCGGCCCACCTTGAGGCCACGCGCAACCTGAAGACCGAGATCCTCGGCCCGCGCGACGGCGCGCCCTACGACCGCCTGCTGCCGGAGGAATTCGCGGCCCACTTCGACGAGATGGCGCAGATCCAGCGCCACCGGGCAGTGCTGGCCGTGCCGATGGGGGCCGAGGCCCATGTGCGCGCGCGCCTGGCCATCGCGAACGCCTACCTCGCGATGTCGTCGAAGGAGCGCGAGGCGGCGCTGCAGCTGATCCAGAAGCACGGCCTGGGCGACGGCTTCGCGGCCGAGTTCGAGCAGCTGCGCAGCACCTTCAACCGCGAGCTGACGCGACCGATGGCCTGCCGCCGCGGCGGCAGTTCGACGCGTGGCGCGAGGTGATCGTCGATGCGCACCTGAGCTGGGACATCCCGAAGATCGCCTGCGACCGCTTCCCCGCCTTCATGCGCCAGCACCGGCTGGGCGGCGTGCGGCTGACCGACTGCACGTCCGCGGCGACGGTGAGCGGTACGCGCGGGCGGCGGCAGATCGCCCGCGACGACAGTGCCTGGCTGACCGTCGTGATGGTCGCGCAGGGCACCGAAACGCTGCGCTTCGGCGGCGACCGCGAGCTGCAGCTGGGCGCCGGCATGTTCACGCTCTGGGACAGCACGCAGCCGATGGCCTTCCAGACCAGCGACGACCTGCGCCAGATGTCGATGCTGGTGCCCGAGGCCGAGCTGCTGCGCCGCCTGCCGCGGGTGCGCGACCTGGTCGGGCGGCCGATGGACGGCCGGCAGGGCGCGGGCGCCTTGTTCGTCGAGCATTTCCAGCTGCTGATGCGGCGCTTCGGCGAGCTTCCCGCCGCCGGGCGGCAGGTAGCGCTGGGCGGCGCGCTCGACCTGCTGGGCCTGTGCCTGGGCGAGCAGCCGGCGCCGGGCCTGCGGCAGCTGGTGCGCGAGCAGCTGCTGCGCCACATCGAACAGCACCTGGCCGAGCCCTCGCTCGGCGTGGCGATGCTGGCGCGCCGCTTCCGCATGAGCGAGCGCAACGTGCACAAGCTGTTCGAAGGCACCGGCGAGACGGTGAGCGGCTGCATCCGCGACCGCCGCCTCGCGATGTGCCGGCGTGACCTGGAGGCGCCGGCGATGGCGGCGCGCCCGATCGCCGAGATCGCCCGCCACTGGGGCTTCGCGGACCCCAGCCACTTCAGCAAGGTGTTCCGGGCCGCCTACGGCGTGTCGGCGCGCGAGTTGCGTGCGAAGGCCGGGCGCTGACCGTCGCGCACCACCACCGTCCCTGCCAGCTTGTCGTGCCAGCCCTGCTTGCGTGCGTCGAAGGCGATCCAGAGGAAGCCGAGGAACAGCGGGAGGCTCGAGAGGTAGTAGCCCAGGTAGCGGCCGACGGACTGGCCCAGCGTCGGCGGCAGTCCGGTCTTCGCGTCGACGATCCGCATCTTCATCGCCATCTTGCCCGGCGTCGCCTGCCACTTCATCCAGCAGCCGATGTAGAGCACCGCCGGGAAGACCCAGGTCAGGAAGAACTCGAGCGGGTCGCCGGTGCTCGGGAAGGTCTTGGCGGGGACGTGCTTCAGGGCCCCGTAGTCGGACCCGTAGAAGAACCGGACCAGCGGGATGAAGAAGGCCAGGAAGAGCAGCGTGTCGGCGAAGCTGGCGATCGATCGCCGCCAGAATCCTGCGTACGCCACCTGCGTCGGGTTCGCATCGAGGTCGGCGACGGGAGCCTTCGGCGGGGCGTAGGGATTGGTGCTCATGCAGGACTCTGCGGGTGGGCGATCCCCGGATTGGCATCCGGGCTACGGGTGTGCACCGGCTTCGTACCAGCGCTTCAACACGGCTCGCTCATCATCGCTGATCTGCGTCGCATTGTTCAACGGCATCAGCTTCAGCACCACCGCCTGCTGGTAGACCTGCTGCGCATGCGCGGCGATGCCCTGCGGCGAATCGAGCCGCACGCCCTTGCTCGCGAGCTGCTCGTTGTGGCACATCACGCAGCGCGTGCCGACCACCTGCTGCACCTGCGCGAACGTGACGGGCTGCGAGGCCTGCGCAGCCGGCTTCGATGCCGGCGCGAGCCACACCGCCACCCCGGCCAGCAGCGCCGTGCCCGCCACCGCGAACTCCCACGGCACCCGCCTGCCCTGCGCCAGCGCCTTGTGCCGCACCACGAAGGCATGGCGGATCAGCGCCCCGGCCCCCATCACCAGCACCAGCACCGCCCAGTTGTGCGGCGCGCCGTAGAGAAAGCCGTAGTGGTTGCTGAGCATCGCGGCCAGCACCGGCAGTGTGAAGTAGGTGTTGTGCACGCTGCGCTGCTTGGCACGCTGGCCGTGCACCGGATCGACCGGCTGGCCGGCGCGCATCTGCGCGATCACGGTGCGCTGGCCGGGGATGATCCAGAAGAACACGTTGGCACTCATCGCCGTCGCCATCATCGCGCCGACCAGCAGGAAGGCCGCCCGGCCGGCGAACAGCTGGCAGGCGAGCCAGGCACCGACCACGACCACCACCGCGACCACCGCGCCGACGATGCGGTCGCCGTGGATACCGCGGCCGAACGCGCGGCAGATGCCGTCGTAGACGAGCCAGAACACCGCGAGGAAGGCCAGCGCCGCCGCGATCGCGCCGGCCGGCGACCACGCATGCACCCGCGCGTCGATCAGGAAGGTGCTGGCCTGCCACAGGTACAGCACCGTGAACAGCGCGAAGCCGGTCAGCCAGGTGGAGTAGCTCTCCCAGTAGAACCAGTGCAGGTGCGCCGGCAGCGACTTCGGCGCCACCATGTACTTCTGCGGGTTGTAGAAGCCGCCGCCGTGCACCGCCCACAGCTCGCCGTCGACGCCCTTGTCCTTCAGCTCGGGGGCCTCGGGCTTCAGCAGGCTGTTGTCGAGGAAGACGAAGTAGAACGACGAGCCGATCCACGCGATCGCGACGACGACATGCGCCCAGCGCAGCAGCAGGTTGACCCAGTCCAGCACATAGGCTTCCATGCGCGTCAGCTGCCGCGGTAGGTGGAATAGGCCCAGGGGCTCGCGAGCAGCGGCACGTGGTAGTGGGCGCCGGTGTCGGCCAGGCCGAAGTCGATCGGCACGCTGTCGAGGAAGGGGGGCTCGGGCAGCACGACGCCGCGCGCGCGGAAGTAGTCGGCCAGCTCGAACACCAGGCGGTAGCGGCCGGGCATGAAATCGGCGCCCTCCAGCAGCGGCCCGCCGGCGCGGCCGTCGGCATCGAGCTGCACGCTGCGCAGCAGGTGCGGCGTGGCGCCATCCACGCGATACAGGCGCACTGCCATCCCGGCGGCGGGGCTTCCGTTCATCGTGTCGAGCACGTGCGTCGTCAGTTTTCCCATGGTGGGAAAGTGTATACACTTTGCCTTCGAGAGCCAACCGAGCCGCCCGCTCCATGCCCCGCGCCGCCAGCCCCAAGTCGACCCCGCTGAAGCAGATCCGCCCGGCCCGGCGGCGTGCCGGCGCGGCTGATGGCGGCAGCGCGCAGCACATCGGGACCACGCAGCGCATCGTCGACGCCATCACCACCGCGATCGTCGAACGCCGGCTGATGCCCGGCACCAAGCTCGCCGAGCAGAAGATCGCCGATCTCTTCAAGGTCTCGCGCACGCTGGTGCGCCAGGCGCTGAACCAGTTGAGCCGCGACAAGCTGATCACGCTCGAGCCGGCGCGCGGCGCGCGCGTCGCGATGCCGAGCGTCGACGAGGCGCGCCAGGTGTTCGAGGTGCGCCACATGATCGAGGCGGCGCTGGTGCGCCGCGCCGCCGGCGCGCTCGATGCGGCGCAGCTGGCCGCGTTGCGTGCCCACCTGGCCGCCGAGCGCGAGGCCGTGCTGCGCACCGACGTCACCGGCCGCACGCGGCTGCTGGCCGATTTCCACGTCGTGCTCGCGCGCATGCTCGGCAACGAGGTGCTGGCCGAGATGCTGGCCGACCTGGTGTCGCGCTCGTCGCTGATCTCGCTGATGTACCAGTCGGCGCATTCGGCCGAGCATTCCTTCGAGGAGCACGTGGCCATCGTCGACGCGCTGGAGCGGCGCGATGCGCGCGCCGCGGTGCGGCTGATGCAGGCCCACCTGCGCAGCGTCGAGCGCAACCTGCGGCTCGATCCGCGTGTTCCGCCCCTGCCCGATCTCGCCGGCGCGACGCCGGCCCACGCCACCGCCTGAACGCCATGCCACCAACCACCTACCCCCGCGACCTCGTCGGCTACGGCGAGCACCCTCCGCACGCCGAATGGCCGGGCGGCGCCCGCATCGCGGTGCAGTTCGTGCTGAACTACGAAGAGGGCGGCGAGAACAGCGTGCTGCACGGCGACGCCGGCAGCGAGCAGTTCCTGTCGGAGATGTTCAACCCGGCCGCCTACCCGGCGCGCCACCTGTCGATAGAGTCGATCTACGAGTACGGCTCGCGCGTCGGCGTGTGGCGGCTGCTGCGCGAGTTCGAGCGCCGCGCGCTGCCGCTCACGGTGTTCGGCGT
>NZ_JBFUFP010000362.1:0-4919 GCF_056403375.1 Rhizobacter sp. P2_H2 | reverse complement strand
CAGCAGCACCACGCAGCCGCGCGCCTCGACGCCCTGCTGCGCCATCCAGCCGCGCAGCTGCGCGACGAGGCCCGGCCCGTCGAGCGCGGCGGCCGGCATGGTGGCGATCACGGGGGTTTCAAGGTCGGTCAAGGGGGCCAGGAGGGGGCGTTGCAGCTATCGAAGCCATAGCGGCCGTGAGGTCGGGGTGCGCCGCGTGCGAAGGGGCTTTGTGTCAGAATCATTGTGCCTTGCCACTCGCGACGGGTGGCACATGTCCAAGGACAAATCCCATGAGCAGCGAACTGATCAAGCACACCACCGACGCGTCGTTCGACAGCGACGTCCTGCAGGCGGACAAGCCCGTCCTGGTCGACTACTGGGCCGAGTGGTGCGGCCCCTGCAAGATGATCGCCCCGATCCTCGACGAAGTGTCGAAGGACTACAGCGGCCGCCTGCAGATCGCCAAGCTGAATGTCGACGACAACCGCGACGTGCCCGCCAAGTTCGGCATCCGCGGCATTCCGACCCTGATGCTGTTCAAGGGCGGCCAGCTCGCCGCCACCAAGGTCGGCGCACTTTCGAAGGCCCAGTTGACGGCCTTCCTCGACGGTCATCTATAATCCGCCGAATCGTGGTGGCCTCGGGCCCCGTTCTCCCCGGACGGACTGAAGCCACCACCTGAAGATTGCCACCTCGCCCAAAGCCGCCATCGGCAGCGGCGCGTAGGTCCGGCACAAAACTCCAGCGTTTCAAAACCCCAGCATTTCTGTCGTCGCGAGAGCGGTGCCAAGTTGTCCTGCAACCCGATGCCGGGTCGCTCGCGCCACTTGTCGCAGTGATCGAATCGGGTCCGGCTTCTCGGACCCTGCCTGCACTCTTTCCTTCCAGGGGCCCTGCCCATGCATTTGTCTGAACTGAAAGCGCTCCACGTCTCCGAGCTCATCAAGATGGGCGAGGCGCTGGAGATCGAGAACGTCGCCCGCATGCGCAAGCAGGAGCTGATGTTCGCGATCATGAAGAAGCGCGCGAAAGGCGGCGAGCAGGTGTTCGGCGACGGCGTGCTCGAAGTGCTGCCCGACGGCTTCGGCTTCCTGCGTGCCCCCGACGCGAGCTACATGGCCTCGACCGACGACATCTACCTGTCGCCGAGCCAGATCCGCCGCTTCAACCTGCACACCGGCGACGCCGTCGAAGGCGAGGTGCGGGTCCCGAAGGACGGCGAACGCTACTTCGCGCTCGTCAAGGTCGACCGGGTCAACGGCCTGACGCCCGAGGAGAGCAAGCACAAGATCATGTTCGAGAACTTGACGCCGCTGTTCCCGAAGGAACAGTTCAAGCTCGAACGCGACATCAAGAGCGAAGAGAACGTCACCAGCCGCATCATCGACCTGATCGCGCCGATCGGCAAAGGCCAGCGCGCGCTGCTCGTCGCCCAGCCCAAGACCGGCAAGACGGTGATGATGCAGCAGCTGGCGCATGCGCTGGTCGCGAACCATCCCGACATCTACCTGATCGTGCTGCTGGTCGACGAACGGCCGGAAGAAGTGACCGAGATGGTCCGCACGGTGCGCGGCGAGGTCATCAGCTCCACCTTCGACGAGCCGGCCGCGCGCCACGTGCAGGTCGCCGAGATGGTGATCGAGCGCGCGAAGCGCCTGGTCGAGATGCGCAAGGATGTGGTGATCCTGCTCGACTCGATCACCCGCCTGGCCCGCGCCTACAACAACGTGCTGCCTTCGTCCGGCAAGGTGCTGACCGGCGGCATGGACTCGAACGCGCTGCAGCGCCCGAAGCGCTTCTTCGGCGCGGCGCGCAATGTGGAAGAAGGCGGCTCGCTGACGATCATCGGCACCGCGCTGATCGACACCGGCAGCCGCATGGACGACCTGATCTACGAAGAGTTCAAGGGCACCGGCAACTGCGAGATCCACCTGGATCGCCGCATGGCCGAGAAGCGCGTCTACCCGTCGATCCTGATCAACAAGAGCGGCACGCGCCGTGAAGAGCTGCTGCTGCAGCCCGAGATCCTGCAGAAGACCTGGATCCTGCGGAAACTGCTGTACCCGATGGACGAGATCGAGGCGATGGAATTCATCCTCGACAAGATGAAATCCACGAAGAACAACCACGATTTCTTCGACATGATGCGTCGCGGCGGTTGATGCCTGCGCAGGCGACGCTATAATCCGCGGTTTTCCGCATTCCGGAAAGTGCGCCAAGTGGTTTGGCGTGGCTCCCGGTATCACAGCGCTGAAGAGGTTTCTCATGGCCAAAGAAGGCATCCACCCGAACTACCGCGACATCTGCTTCGTGGACCTGTCCAACGGTTTCAAGTTCGTCACGCGCTCGTGCGCCCAGACGAAGGAAACCATCAAGATGGAAGATGGCCGTGAGCTGCCGCTGATCAAGCTGGAAACCACCAGCGAATCGCACCCGTTCTACACCGGCACCCAGAAGAGCATCGACTCGCTGGGCGGTCGCGTCGAGAAGTTCCGCAACAAGTTTGCGCACCTGAAGGCGAAGTAAGCCGTCTCTCGACGAGACAAGCGAAGGCAGCCTGCGGGCTGCCTTTTTCATTGGCGCGCACGAACTTCGTGCACAAGTTGCTGCATCATCGTCGCCGTCCCGAGAACAGCCTGCGCCACTTTCCTTGAACTCGCCCACCCCTGCCCTCGTCACCCAGCGTGCCGCCCAGCGCCTGCCGCGCCTGGYCCTGCTGCTGTTCTGCGCGGCCTACCTGCTGCCCGGCCTGTTCGGGCGCGACCCGTGGAAGGCCGCCGACATGACGGCCTTCGGCTACATGGTCGACATCGCGCAGGGCAGCACCAGCTGGTGGTCGCCGACCGTCGCCGGCATCCCGAGCGATTCGGCGCTGCTGCCGTACTGGCTGGGCGCCGTCTTCATCAAGCTGCTCGGCGGCCTGCTCGGCCAGCCGCTCGCGGCCCGCATTCCGTTCACGATGCTGCTGGGCGTCACGCTGCTGCTGACCTGGTACAGCACCTACCATTTCGCGCGCACCGAGGCGGCGCAACCGGTGCCGTTCGCGTTCGGCGGCGAGGCGAGCCCGATCGACTATGCCCGCGCGATCGCCGACGGCGCCTTGCTCGCGCTGATCGCGAGCCTCGGCCTGCTGCAGCTCGGCCATGAGACCACGCCCGAGCTCGCGCAGCTGGCCAGCGTCTCGCTGTTCCTCTACGCACTGGCGGCCTGTCCGTTCCGCGGCTGGCAGAGCAAGGCGGCGGTGATGCTGGCGCTGCCGGCGCTGGCGGCCAGCGGCGCGCCGATGATCGGGGCGATGCTGGCCATCACCGGCGGCATCGTCTGCGGCCGCTCGAGCTACGAGCCGGCACGCCGCTTCACGCTGTGGATCGCTGCCGGCGGCGTGCTTGGGCTCATCGTCGCGACGCTGCTCGGTGCCTGGGGCTGGCGCCTCGACGGGTATGTCGAGGCGAGCGATTTCGTCAGCCTGGGCAAGCTCTTCGTCTGGTTCATGTGGCCGGGCTGGCTGCTGGCGTTCTGGACGCTGTGGCGCTGGCGCGCGCAGTGGCTGAACCGGCACATCACCGCGCCGCTCGGCTGCGTGCTGGTGAGCGTCGTGGCCTGCCTCGCGATGGGCGGCTCCGACCGCGCGCTGATGCTCGGCCTGCCGCCGCTCGCAGTGCTGGCGGCGTTCGCGCTGCCCACATTGCACCGCGGCACCTCGGCCGCGATGGACTGGTTCTCGGTGTTCTTCTTCAGCGTCTGGGCGCTCGCGATCTGGGTCGTCTATGCGTCGGTCTACACCGGCGTGCCGGCCAAGCCGGCCGCCAACGTCGCGCGGCTCGCACCGGGTTTCATCCCGAACTTCTCGCTGCTGGCGCTGCTGACCGCCATCGCCGCCACGCTGGCCTGGCTGTGGCTGGTGAAGTGGCGCACCGGGCGGCACCGCCATCCGCTGTGGAAGAGCCTGGTGCTGCCGGCCAGCGGCGTCGCGCTGTGCTGGTCGCTGCTGATGACGCTCGGGCTGCCGCTGTTCGACTACGCGCGCAGCTACCGGCCGCTGGTGACGCGCATTGCGCGCCATGTGCCGAGTGACGTGTGCATCGCAGCGCCCGGCCTCAGCCGCGCGCAGCTGGTGGCGCTGGAGTACTTCGGCGGCTACCGCGTCGACGCGACGCAGGCGCCCGACCGCACGCTGTGCGAGTTCCTGATCGTGATGGAGACCTTGCGCCGCCAGGCACCGGCCCCGCAGGGCTGGCAGCTGATCACGCGGGAATTGCGGCCGTCGGACAGCGACGAGGTGGCAGCGGTCTACCGCCGCACTGCCCCGCCGCAGAAGTCTTAGGTCGACGACATCGTCTGGTCGTTGATCAGAGGGGCTGCACGCCGCGGATCCGGCGCCGGTTCCAGGAAGCGCACGCGCGCCGCCGGCAGCACCAGGCAGAAGCGCGAGCCCTTGCCGATCTCGCTGTGGATGTCGAGCTCGCCGCCGTGCCGCTGCACCACGTGCTTGACGATCGACAGCCCGAGCCCGGTGCCGCCGGTGTCGCGCGAGCGGCTGCCGTCGACGCGGTAGAAGCGCTCGGTCAGCCGCGGCAGGTGCTCGCGCGCGATGCCCGGGCCGGTGTCGCTGACCGACACCTCGCCGGCCCCATCCTCGCGCACCCGCCAGTTCACCGCGATGCGCCCGCCTTCCGGCGTGTAGCGCACCGCATTCGTCACCAGGTTGCCGACCGCGCTCATCAGCTCGCTCTCGCTGCCGGCCAGCTGGGCCGCGTCGGCACCCGAGAAGCTCAGCTGGTGGCGCCCCATCGACAGCGCGCTCGCATCGGCCTGCGCCTGGCCGAACAGCTTGCTGACGGCCACCCAGCGGTCGCTCGGCGGGCGCGGGCTGCCTTCGAGCTGCGCGAGCGTCAGCAGGTCGGCCACCAGCGTCTGCATGCGCTGCGTCTGCTGCC
>NZ_JBFUFP010000361.1:0-4934 GCF_056403375.1 Rhizobacter sp. P2_H2 | reverse complement strand
GTGTTCGCATGGGGGCCTCGGGTCCGGACTCGTGTTCAGCAACGATTGTGTGAAGCACGACACCGCGAGACTTGACGGAACTCTGAACAGGCGACGAACGGCGCCCATGCGTTGGCAGCACGAGACGCCGTGCAACGGGATGCAAGCGAGGACGGCCTGCAGCTCGCCGGAATGACAGGACCGGTCGTCCCGATTCGTCGCATGGCTC
This sequence comes from Rhizobacter sp. P2_H2, assembly GCF_056403375.1. NCBI lineage: Bacteria > Pseudomonadati > Pseudomonadota > Betaproteobacteria > Burkholderiales > Sphaerotilaceae > Rhizobacter > Rhizobacter sp. P2_H2. Next base: position 4,726 of record NZ_JBFUFP010000361.1, on the reverse strand, counting down.
ACAACTTGAAACCGAAGTCCCCGGCCGCGTCACCACGTCGACGTCGAGGCCATGTTGAGACCTTCCGTGTGCCGCGTGGCGCCTGTCACATCCACTGACGATGGTCATCGATTCATCAACTGTCGGTCAAGCCGCGCCGCGCCTGCGCACGTAGCCTCGCTCGCATGTTGTTGACATCCCTCGATCCTGTGAATCCAATTTCTTCGCGCCTGTCCGCGCTGGCCCTCGCATCGATCCTCGCACTGGCCGCGCTCGCAGCCTGCGGCGGCGGCTCGGGCTCGAGTGACGGCGCCACCGCACAAGGCGAGTCGGCCGGCAGCGGCGGCGCCGCCGACATCACCGCCGCCATCCTGGCCAACGCCAATGTCGTGCTGACCGGCGATGCGGTGATCCGGCTGCCGGCAGGCGTCAGCACCTACACCGGGGTGATCTCCGGCCAGGGCCGGCTCACGCTCACGCCGGCCGGCGGCAGCGCCAGCCCCGGCACGCTGGTGATCACGCAGGCCAGCACCTTCACGCTGCCCGACGCGCAGCAGGTGCAGGTGGTCACGAAGAAGACCTGGCCCGGTGCCGGCTACCAGCTCGAGATCGCCGGCAGCAACCCGCCGGTGCTGACCATCGATGCCGGCGCCACGCTGCAGATCGGCACCAACAGCAGCGCCGACAACAACCCGAACATCATCGCCACCTCCGACAGCAAGAACCCGGCGAGCGTGGTGAACGGCGAGGTCAACCTCGACAACATCCTGAACAACGGCCGCCTCGTGCTGAAGAGCGCGAACTTCATCCGCCTCGGGCAGGTCAGCGGCAGCGGATCGATCTCGCAGCTGCCCGACGTGTGGGGCGGCAACACGCTGGGCGGCGCCAGCAGCTTCTCGGGCGTGCTGTCGCTGAGCGCCGGGCAGGACTTCGGCAGCAACCACGTCGCCGCGGCGCTGCCGAATGCGAAGGCGGTGCTCAACGAAGGCTCGTGGCTGGTGTGGAGCCCGCCGGGCAGCGTCGTCACCGTCAGGCAGGACATCTTCGAGGCGGCCTTCGGCGGCGACATCAACTTCCACCCGATCGGCAACTCGACGATCGTGATGAGCGGCGTCTACGGCCACACCGACAACAGCCCGCACGGCAGCCCGAACCTGGTCGATCCCGGCCTGAGCGACCCTGGCCTGAACCTGGCCAAGGTGATCTACCGCGGCGGCGCGAACGCCGTCAACGGCAACGATGCCAGCTACCGCGGCATCAACATCGAGGCCGGCGGCACCGTGCAATGGGGCGACGGCACGCACAACCGCTTCTTCCTGCCGTCGGCACCGTCGCCGGCGGCGGTGAACCCACCGGCCGGCAAGAAGAACGCGTACATCAACCTGCACCGCGGCGGCACGCTGGCCTTCAACTACAACGGCCCGGTGACGCTGAACGTCGGCATCACCGGCGGCGGTGGCGGGCCGGACAAGAGCGAGACCACCGGCGCCGGCAACGTCACGGTGATGGGCACGCCGGGCAACGACGTCACCTTCGCGCAGCCGCAGAACTACCACGGCATCACCACCATCGGCGCGAAGGCCGTGCTGCGCCTGGGCACCGGCCAGCCGGTGCCGCTGAACTACATCACCATCAACGCCGACAAGAACACCCGCAGCACGCTGCTGCAGGCCACCTACAGCGGCGACGCCAGCCTGCTGCCGGCGGCCGCCGGCGATGCGATCGTCAACGACGGCCAGCTGGTGGTGCAGAACACCTCGACGGACATCGCGTTGTCCAACATCAGCGGCAGCGGCAGCCTGCTGCAGCGCGGCAGCGCCACCACGACGCTGTCGGGCAACCGCTACAGCGGCACGACGACGATCGACGGCGGCACGCTGCTGGCCGCCGGCGCCGATGCGTTCGGCACCGGCAGCGTGGTCAACAACGCGGCGCTCGGCTTCGCGAGCGGCCAGCACGAACTCGGCCTGGGCGGCAATTTCACGCAAGGCGCGAACGGCGTGCTGACACTGAACATCGCCGGCACCCGGCCGGGCGTCGACCAGGACCACCTGTCGACGGCCGGCCGCGCGGTGCTGGGCGGAACCTTGAAGCTGAACGTCGGCAGCGGCCTCGCTGCCGGGCAGACGCTGGTGCTGATCGAGGCCGCCGGCGGCTTGAGCGGTGCGTTCGGCAGCATCGACATCCAGGGCACCCAGGTCGTGACCGGCCAGGACGCGACCCGCTTTTTCGTGAGGATCCCATGAGGCGTCGTCAACTTCTTGCGTCGGCCCTCGGGGTCGGCGTGCTCGGCGCGGCCGGCTGCGGCAGCGAACCCGGCAGCGGTGACGGTGACGGCGACGCGGTAGCCCCGCGGGCGCGCACCTTCGTGCACCCCGGCCTGCTGCATACCGAGAGCGATTTCGAGCGCATGCGCAAGAAGGTCGCCGCCCAGGCCCAGCCGTGGCTGAGCGGCTGGAACGCGCTGACTTCCAACGGCCGCTCGCAGCTGGGCGCGTCGCCGCGGCCGCTGCAGACGGTGGTGCGCGGCGGCGACGGGCAGAACTTCGCGCAGCTCTACATCGACACGGCGCGCGCCTACCAGCTGGCGCTGCGCTGGAAGGTGTCGGGCGACACGCGCTATGCCGACCTGTGCGTCGCCTTCCTGAATGCCTGGTCGTCGACGCTGACCGGCATCACCGGCAATGCCGACCGCTTCCTGGCCGCCGGCATCTACGGCGTGCAGTTCGCCAACGCGGCCGAGATCCTGCGCACCTACCCGGGTTGGGCCGCGGCCGACCTGGCGCGCTTCCAGGACATGATGCTGAAGGTGTTCTATCCGCTGAGCAGCGACTTCCTGGTGCGGCACAACGGCGCCGTCATCACGAACTACTGGGCGAACTGGGACCAGTGCGCGCTGGCCTGCGTGCTGAGCATCGGCGTGCTGTGCGACCGGCCGGACATCTACGACGAGGCGATGGCCTACTACCGCAACGGGGCCGGCAACGGCGCCGCGCTGCAGGCGGTGTGCCACGTGCACCCGGGCTACCTCGGCCAGTGGCAGGAGAGCGGGCGCGACCAGGGGCATGCCACGCTCGGCATCGGGCTGGCCGGCATGTTCTGCGAGATGGCCTGGAACCAGGGCGACGACGTCTACCGGTTCGACAACAACCGCTTCCTGGCGGGCGCCGAGTACGTCGCGAAGAGCAACCTGGTCGATGCGGCCGGCGCCTTCTACGCGATGCCCTATCACGAGTACAGCAACAAGCAGGGTGTCAGCACCGGCGTGTCGCCGGCCGCCCTGGGCGCCCGGCGCCCGGTCTGGGAATCGGTGCTGCACCACTACGAAGGCCGGCTCGGCGTGGCCGCGCCCTGGGTCAAGCGGCAGGCCGAGCAGCTGCGGCCGGAGTACGACGGCGGCAACGGCGACCAGCTCGGCTTCGGCACGCTGACCTACGCGCGCGAGCCGCGCACCGGCGGCAGCCCGAGCGGCCTGACGGCGCGCCTGCACGGCGGTGCCGTGCTGCTGTCGTGGTGGGGCGTGCCCAATGCACCGTCGTACCGCGTCAAGCGGGCCGACCGCGCCGGCGGGCCCTACACGACGGTCGCGACGGTCAGCGACCTGCTGACCTGGACCGACACGCCGGCGCCGGGCGCCACCTTGCTGCACTACGTCGTCACCGCGGTGGATGCGGCCGGCGGCGAGAGCGCGGCATCGGCCGAGGTCTCGGTGTCGGCGACGCCGCGGCTGGTGCTGCACCAGCCGTTCGACGAAGGCGGCGGGCGGGTCTTCGACGGGTTGAAGGATTTCGCCAGCCTGCCGCCGGGACTCGTCGAGACACTGGGCGATTGCACGCTGGCGGCCCGCGTGCGGGTGGACGCCGCGCAGGCCTGGGCGCGCCTCTTCGACGTCGGCTCCGGGCCGCGGCGCAGCATGTTCCTGACGCCGCGCAACGCCGCCGGCGTCGTGCGCTTCTCGATCGACACGGTGCACGGCTACGGCGCGCAGATCATCGACGGCACGGCCCTGCCGACCGGCGCATGGGCGCACGTGGCAGTGACCCTGTCGGGCAGCACCGGCACCCTCTACGTCAACGGCGTGGCGGTGGGCACGAATGCCGCGATGACGCTCGCGCCCAGCGACCTCGGCGCGGGCATGGACGGCTGGATCGGCCGCTCGCAGTACGCCAGCGATCCCTACCTGAAGGGCGCGGTGCGCGACCTGCGCGTCTATGCCGGTGCGCTGGATGCGCAGGCGATCGCGGCGCTGGCGGGGGCGTGACCATTCACCTCCGCATCGGCAGCCGCTTTGCAAGCGGTACGAATTGGTATCTTTGAGAAACCTCGATTGGAATACCAATCCAGTACCAGCACACTCCCTCCCTGGTTTTTGTATGCATCTCAACCGGAGATCAGGGAGATGAAAGTGAAAGCACTGGGTATGAGCATGGTTGCCGTCGCGATCGGCAGCCTGTGGGGGCAAGTCCAGGCCGCGTCGGCCTACGGCGAGCAGGGCGTCTGGGCCAGCGACGTGCAACTGGCGCAGTCCAGCGCGCCCGCCTGGCGCGAAGGCGTCACCTACACCGTCGGCACGGTGGTGAGCTATGGCGGCCGCGACTATGTCGCGCTGGTCACGCACACCGCCTGGGCGGGCACCAACTGGACGCCGCCGACCACGCCGTCGCTGTGGTCGCCGACGAACGCCGCCCCGGCCCCCGCGCCGGCTCCTGCACCCGCTCCCGCGCCGTCGCCCGCACCGGCGCCGAGC